>CAZNRF010000374.1:0-3447 GCA_964575075.1 uncultured Spirochaeta sp.
CAGTCTACGTGAGCGTAGTGACGGGCATCCGTCTCGTACTCAACGTGCCGGGTGTTGATCGTAATACCACGCTCTTTCTCTTCAGGAGCGTTGTCGATCTCTTCATAGCTCATAACCTTTGAGCCAAACTTAGCCGCGCTTACCATGGTCATAGCTGCCGTGAGCGTGGTCTTTCCATGGTCAACGTGACCGATCGTTCCGACGTTTACATGCGGCTTTGTGCGCTGAAACTTGTCCTTGGCCATTGTCGTCCTCCTTGAAACATTACAACGACGAAAATGAATATTAGTTTTCTGGACGCACCGTCAGGGCACAAAGCCCGCAGGGCGCGCTGATTTGGAAGTTGGATTATAAGGAACCCTCGTCCTCACTGTCAAGGACGTTGGTACGGTGAGTGCTGCCTGATCAACGATCGGGCGATTTCGTCACCACCTACCCGCATATCGGGTGGTTTGGCTCCTCAGGACCAGTTTGCCGAAGTTTTGACCCCGACACACAATCCCAAATCACGTCAAATCTGATGTGTAACCTATCACGGTTACGATTATATGTAAATCCCGCAGAGATCGGCCGATCAATCTCTCTGCAGGATTACGTGTTACCAGCGGTAGTGCGCGAACGCCTTATTTGCATCCGCCATCCGGTGGGTGTCTTCTTTCTTTTTGACCGCGGTACCGGTGTTGTTGAAGGCATCAAGCAGCTCCTGACTGAGACGCTGCCCCATACTCTTACCAGATCGACCGCGAGCCGCCGTGATCAGCCACCGCATCGCCAAGGCTTCCCGGCGATTATCTTTAATCTCTACCGGAACTTGATAGGTTGAGCCACCGACACGACGGCTCTTTACCTCAATCATCGGCTTGGCGTTATCCAGGGCTTGATGAAACACCTCCACAGGCGTCTTGTCGGTGACCTTCTTCTGAATATCCTCCATCGCCTCATGAACGATCGCCTGACTCGTGGCCCGCTTTCCGTGAAGCATCATGCGGTTTACAAACCGCGACAAGGTAAGGTCATGGTAGACCGGATCGGGAAGGGGCGGCTTACGTTGCGGTATATGTCGTCTTGGCATCTCTCAGTACCTCTTACGCTTTCGGCCGCTTGGTGCCGTATTTTGACCGGCCCTTGCGGCGGTCTTCCACACCCAAGGTGTCTTTGGTACCGCGCACAATGTGATACCGGACGCCGGGAAGGTCCTTTACACGGCCACCGCGGAGCAACACAACTGAGTGCTCCTGCAGATTGTGGCCAATTCCGGGAATGTAGGCGGTAACCTCAATTCCGTTGGAAAGACGGACACGGGCGACCTTCCGGAGAGCCGAGTTGGGCTTCTTAGGAGTGACGGTCATCACACGCGTGCACACCCCTCGCTTCTGAGGGCAGTCCTGCAACGCCGGCGACTTGGTCGCCTTCGTCTGCCGCACTCGTCCTTTTCGAATCAACTGATTGATCGTTGGCATCTCTTGTTATACTCCGTTTGAATCGTAGAGCGGAACCGTATCAAACCCCCTGTCGGGTGTCAATACGATTTCCTCATCACTCCGTTACTTCGACCTCAGCAGTCTCTTCTTCCTGCTGCTCTTCGAGTTCTTTTTCCCGCGCTCGCTCTTCAAGTATCTGCTCCACGTGCGCATCCAGATCGTCCGTTTGATCATCAAACAAACGAATTTGTTTGTACTTTCGCATTCCAGTACCGGCGGGAATCAGGTGACCGATCACGACGTTCTCCTTGAGCCCCCGAAGCTGGTCCGTCTGCCCGGCGATCGCCGCATTGGTCAGCACCCGCGTGGTTTCCTGAAAGCTCGCTGCGCTGATGAACGAATCGATGTTCAGGCTGGCCCGGGTGATTCCCAGGAGGAGCGGACGAGCAACTGCAGGCTGACCACCCTGCTTCATAACCCGTGCGTTTTCCTCACGGAACTTGTGCTTATCTACTTGGAGTCCATAAATGAAGTTGGTATCCCCCACCTGCACGATTTCAAGCTTGCGCATCATCTGACGGATAATCACACCGATGTGCTTGTCATTTATGTTTACCCCTTGGAGCCGATAGACTTCCTGCACTTCATTTACCAGGAAGGATTGCAGCTGGTTTTCACCAAGAATCTCCAGGACATCATGCGGATCGATGGCGCCGTCACACAGCGGATCACCAGCCTCAACCGGGTCGCCATCACGGACAAGCAGGTGACGCCCCATGGGAACCATGTGCTTAAACTCCCGGTCGTAGATGTCCTTCACGAACACCTGCCGCTTTCCTTTGACAACGTTGCCCGTGCGGACTTCTCCACTGATCTGGGCAAGAATAGCGGCGGTCTTGGGACGGCGCGCCTCGAAGAGCTCACCGATTCGCGGCAGTCCACCGGTGATATCGCGAGTCTTTGCGCTCTCCTTGAGCATCTTCGCGAGAACGGTACCGGTACCGACTTTCTGTCCGTCGACCACGCTCAGATATGCACTGTTGGGGACTGAGTAACTCATCACTTCATTCCCCTCACCGTCGGTAATGATCACCGCCGGCTGCATGTTCTCCACCGGGTGCTCAACGATCTTGTTTTCCTCGTTTCCGGTTTCCTCGTTGATCTCTTTTTTGAGCGTCGTGCCCTCAACGATGTCGCGGAACTCTACCGTTCCCTCAAACTCACTGATGATCGGCTCGCTGAAGGGGTCAAAGCTTGCGATCGTCTCCTCGGCTGGAACGATCTGCCCCTCGGACACGTGAAGCTCTGCGCCGTTGCGAATTTCGATACGCTGATCCTGGGCGACCAAGTACAGCGTTTTGCCTTTCATAACCGCATAAGCGTTGTCTTCTGCTACGATCTCCTCGGATCCGCGCACGAGAACAACCTGACCCTTCACGACCTTTTCACCATCTCGAACTTGCAGCGTATCGTTCTTTTTGATCGCGTGATCGGAGAGAACCCGCGACGCGTACAGGAAGCCTTTCCGAGTAAACAACACGGTGCCGTCGTCCAGTGAAACGCTGCTCCCCTCCACTTTGCGGATATACGCGGGGTAACCGAGATAGGTACGGTTTTCCTCACCGGTATTCGTTGCCGCCCCACCGATGTGGAACGTACGCATCGTCAGCTGAGTACCCGGCTGACCGATCGACTGAGCCGCAATAATGCCCACCGCTTCGCCGATATTGACCGCTTTATTGTCCGCAAGGTTTCGTCCGTAGCATTTCTGGCACACGCCGTAGTCGGCCTCACAGGTGAGTACCGTACGGATCTTGACCGTCTCAATTCCCGCAGATTCGATCTCTTCCGCTACCTCATCGGAGATCTCTTCATTCACATCCACCAGCACCTCGCCGGTGATCGGGTGTTTCACCCGCTCAAGGGTGAATCGGCCGCGGATTCGGTCGGACAACGTCTCAACGATCTCCTCTCCATCCTTGAGAGCAGTCATCTCGATGCCGTTGATCGTTCCACAGTCTTCTTT
>CAZNRF010000375.1:0-3434 GCA_964575075.1 uncultured Spirochaeta sp.
AATACGATGATATTGTCGAGCTGGTAGTGGACACTTGCCTGCACACCCTCGTAGGTCTGGCCTTCTTCAAACTCACCGTCCGACATAAAGACGAAGACGCGTCCTGTTTCTCCGTGCAGCCGCCGGGCTAGGGCGATTCCGCCCGCCTGGCTCAGGGCCTGCCCGAAGGATCCGGTGGTGAGCTCCATACCGGGCGAGTGTTCGCCGCCGATCATCTCAACGGAACTCCCGTCTTCATTGAACTGGTCGAGTCCGTCCGGTGCCATTCTGCCCACTTCCACCAGAGCGGCGTAGACGGCCACGGCGTAATGCGCGGCCGAGAGGAGGAGTCGATCCGAATGCGGATCGGTGGGACCATTATACTCGGCTCCGAGGGGATGGAATCCCGGCCGCGGTACGCCGGGAAACGGCTGGGGGATCGGCGGAGCCGTGCTGGGTCCGATATTGAGGAGCTTACCGTATAGAAGCGCCAATATGTCCGCAGAGGAGAGAGCCTGGCTGAGGCAACAGCCGTTTTTCTGGATCGTCAGGTCCAACGCCCGGCGCCGGATTCCGTGGGCGATCGTCTCGATATCGGTGGTAGTCCGCGGGGACTCCTGTGCTGTTTCCATACTGCCTCCTGTCATCTCCACCGTACGAGGAGAGTGTATATGTGTCAAGCAAAAACATGCACAACCATGCAAAAAGATGCTTGACGTCACCGAAATTCACGCACACAATCACCTCATGGACGCGGTCGTCGCCGGGCATATCTGTATCGATCTCACGCCAGGACTGCACGGGCACCAGCCGGTGCGCTCCGTCGCCGAGCTGATGCGGCCCGGTGGCCTGGTAGATGTAACCGGCCTCACGGTGTCGCCGGGGGGTGCGGTTTCCAACACGGGTCTCAGTCTGGCTCGCATGGGGATCGAGGTGGGGCTGATCGGCCGTGTTGGCGCGGATCCCCTGGCGGAGATGCTGCGCCGGGAGTTGGCGGTGGCAGGCGTGTCTGCACGGCTCGAACTGGTGGAGGATGCCTCGGCGGGTACCTCCTATTCGGTTATCCTCCCGATTCCCGGGCTCGATCGCATCTTTCTCCATGACGCGGGAGCCAATGACACCTTCTCCGTACGCGATCTGGCGGCGGGGTTCAGTGCGTTCGGCCTCAATGAACGCGGGCAGGGCGACACCCCGCGCATTATGCACTTCGGCTACCCCACAGCCGTGGCGTCGATGTTCCGTACGGGACCCGCACCGCTGCGGGAGGTGCTCACCGCCGCCCGCCGGCGGGGGATGACGGTAAGCGTTGATTTTTCGTTACCCGATCCGGAGGGTGAGGCGGCGGCTGCTCCGTGGAGGGAGATCCTCAGCGAGGCGATGCCACTGACCGATCTGTGTTTTCCCAGCGTGGAGGAGCTCAGCTTGATGATTGATCCAGCAGGGTTTCGCGAACGGGAACGCTCCCGCGCCGGCGCCCAGGCGTTCGCCCCTGATTACGGGTACGCGCTGGCAGGCGAGCTGGTGGCAATGGGGGCGGCGGTTGTTGCCGTCAAGCTTGGCGGCCGCGGGCTCCTGCTCCGGTGGGACCCTGCTCGTCAGGCGCGACTGGGCGACACGGGAGCGATCACGCTGGGGGAGCGGCTGCCGGACGCGACGGAAGCCGGCGGACCGTCTGCTACAACAGGCGCCTCGGCGCCGCCGGACCGTTCCGACTCGGCCCGCCCGCCGCACCCGACAGACACGATCGATGCGCTGTTGGTTCCCGCATACCCGGCGGAGACGATCGTCTCCGCCACCGGCGCGGGAGACACCGCAATCGCCGGGTTTCTCGCGGCGTTGTTGGCGGGGGGCTCGCTGGTGGACGCGGCGGAGACGGGGTGTGTCGCCGGGCGCAACGCGGTAACCACTGTGGATGCCGTCTCCAGCGTCCAGTCACTTCAGGCGATGAACGAGTTTCGCCGGAGCGCGTCCCGCCGCAGTGAGGTGACATTCGAGAACAGTACGGAGTGGTTCGTGCGCGCCGACGGCGCCTACGAGCACCACACAATTGCCGATAGGAGGACACGATGAGTAAGAGATTTCGCTATTCCGTGGGACCGTGGAACGTCCACGATGGAACCGACATGTTTGGTGGCGCCGTGCGGGACGCGCTGGACACGCGCGAGACGATCCGCCAGGTGGCGCCCCTCGGCTTTGACGCGATTCAGTTTCACGATGATGATATCGTGCCGGATATCGAGGAGAAGAGCGCCGCCGAGATCTCGCGGGAGACGCGGGAGATGAGAGCATTTCTCGACGACCTTGGCCTCAAGGCGGAGTTTATAGCGCCCCGGCTCTGGGACCCGCCCCGCCTCCGGAATGGGGCGCTTACCAATCCCGACCCCACCCTTCGCCGGGCCGCCGTGGACCGGTCGGTTCGATGCGTCGAGATGGCGCGGGAGATGGGGTGTGATCTGGTGGGATTCTGGTTTGCCCGGGAGGGTACCGTTGTCGTCGAGAACAAGGATCCCGTTGCCTCCGTGGGATATCTGGTGGAGGGGCTCAACGCAGTTCTCGAGGCTGATCCGGAGATTCGCATCTTTATTGAGCCCAAGCCCAACGAGCCGATCGACCGCAGTTTTGCGCCGACCATGGGCCACGCCATCGCCCTGTCGTCCCTGACGGTCGCCCCGGACCGGGTGGGAGGACTGGTGGAGTCGGCACATGCGGTGCTGGCGGGGCTCGATCCCGCGTTGGAGATGGCGTTCGCTGCAGCCGCCGGCCGCCTGTTCGGAGTCCACCTCAATGATCAGAATAGTTTGCGCTACGACCAGGACAAGGTGTTCGGTGCGGAGAATCTCCGACAGGCGTTTAACCAGATCCGCGTCCTCGTGGACAACGACTTCGGGTCCCGCGGCGAGTATGTCGGGCTTGATGTGAAAGCGCTCGGACCGCAGCCGGCATCCAACCGTTTGCAGCACCTGAAAAACAGCCTCCGCGTTATCTCCATCATGGAGGAAAAAGTGCGCCTGTTTGCCGAACGCCGCGCGGCGGCGGGGGCCCTGGATATCGAGCAAGAGGAGCTCCTCGTCCTGGAGACGCTATTGGGAGCGGATCGGTGAACTCCGCTATGAAAAGCGTGGCGGTTCGGTTGCACGGCAAGAACGACCTTCGGGTTGAGACGATTGACCTGCCACCGATCGGGGAAGACCAGATTCTCACTACCGTGATCTCCGACAGCATTTGTATGTCGACCCACAAGGCGGCGATCCAGGGGAGTGATCACAAACGGGTGCCCGGCGACATCGCTACCAATCCCGTCATGGTCGGTCACGAACTGTGCGGTGAGATCGTTGAGGTCGGCGCCAAGTGGCGCGGGCAGTTTGAGCCGGGGCAACGATTTATTATTCAGCCGGCGATTAACTACACACCACTTATGGACGGCCACGGTGCTCCTGGGTATTCCTACCCGTACA
>CAZNRF010000376.1:0-3425 GCA_964575075.1 uncultured Spirochaeta sp.
GTCGTTTCCGACTTCTGAGGCTCAATCTTCCTGACCCGTCTGCAAGCCCGAGACGCAACACGTGGGCGGAGGCGGATAGGTGATTCCGTCCAAGCATAGAAATCCGCGCTATATGTTTTTCGTGTACAAGTTCCGGTCTCCGATGCCGTTTAACACATTCCATTCCCGACTGTTCCCACTTCGCCGCGGCGAATACGCCACCAGATTGATCCCCGTATCCGTCGTCAGCGGCGCCGACTCAATCCCGTGCAACAGCAACTGCTCCTGCACCAGGAGCTCTCCGGCCTGGCCGTTCGCTTCGCTCACGCGCGGTGCGTACCGACTGGAACGCACCGATATCCTCGGCCATGAAACCGCGCACGTCCAATCTGCGCCGTCGTCAGTTTCACTGTGGGTTCTCCGGACAGGAATTCAAGGTCGAACCCGAGGGCGAAGGGATGCCCGGCACCCGCAGCTTGCCGGTTACACCCGAACTGATCAGGGCCGCTCAGCGTTCTTGCGTCAGCGGGAGACGAACGTTGACTGCACATTTGGAAAACGCTACGCTCAATTAGGGAGTTGGGAACGTGTATCAATACGCGAGAGTGATACTTGAGCAGATCGGAGCATCACTCCGGGCGGATTATCCGGGGCAGATCGTGTCGATTCATGCATTTGGATCGAGAGCCCGGGGCGACCACCGTGGTGACTCCGATTTTGACGTACTCGTCGTGGTCCGTGAACGGACGATCGAAATAGAAGAACAGATCATCAGTCGTTTTGTCGAGCACGAGCGAACAACCGGCGTTTCCTTCGATCCGGTCATCAAAACTCTGGAAAGCTTTGAGCAAGAACGCCGGTACCAGACCCGATTCTACGAGAACATTATGAAGGAAGGGATTCCGGTATGAAGTTGGACCGGCAAGACAAGGAGAACCTCAGCGAAATCCGGTTTGGAAAGGCGAGAGAGTTTCTCCGAGACGCCCAAGCGAATATCGAGGAGACACGAGATTCTCTGCACAAAGCTGAAGCGTTGCTGAAGCAGATCGACGAACTCCGTCACGGAATCACCGACGGCACGTAAAGCCGAATGATCGTCATGACTGTGGCCGTCGATAGTTTCATCACGAATTCTCCGGACGGGAATTCAAGGTCGAACCCGAGGGTTTAGGCAGGCCCGGCACCCGCAGCTTGCCGGTGACAACCGAACTGATCAGGACACTTCGGCGTTCCTGCATCAGCGTGATCGTGTCCTCCGTTTCCGAGATCAGGCGGTCGATCTTGGCGGTCTCGCGGTCGAGATGGGCGGCGATGGCGTGTTGGTCGGGGAGGGGAGGTATTGCAATACGCACAGCAGCTATGGTCTCTTGAGAAATATTCTGCATTGAATCGCTTGCACCAGACGCATTCAGTTCGATCAGGGCCCGAGCCGCCGGACCACGAAGCTGTAGCCCCAAGAATCCGGGAGTCATCGATCGGACATTGACTCGAAGGCGATAGACTTTATCGCTAAGCAATAGGCGAGGGTAGTCCTGGCTTGAGACCGCGGTACTACCGACAAGCGCTCGGGTGTTGGCTCGGGAGACGAGGACATCCCCGCTCTTGATAGAGAGCCACTCACGTGGTTCAAGGTCTTCCGGTAGTGCCTTGTTCTCTTGCGGACGAAAGATCCCTGAATTGACGCAGCCTACTTTTAACACCCCCCATTCGTTTTCGCCTGCGGGGTATGGATAGCATTGCGGGCTCCATCCTTGTTCGATCGACTCGATTACATGCTTGACTCGCACCACCTCCCACCCCTCCGGCACCTCGCCCAGCCATTCCACCCCGGAATCCTTCATCGGGACGGTGGGATCAAGCCCTTTGGTCACGCAGTGGGAGATGAGCGCCTGCCGCTTCTCCTTCAGCAGCCGGATCATCTCGCGGAGCTCGGCGATGAGCGTGTCGATCCGCTGCGTCTCGGCGTCGAGGTAGTCGGCGATCGCCTGTTGTTCGGGGAGGGGAGGAAGTAGAACTGATACCGTTTTGAAGTCATCGAAATCTAGATCCCACTGATTCGGGCGGATGCCCTGTGAAAGGCTCGCGAACCAAGCTGCATACAATGGAATTCGCACGAGATAATTGAAGTACGGCTCATTCACTCCTCCCGAGTAAGGGTGCGCAGTTTTCTTGCAGACAATGTATGCAGGACTTACGATTCCTCTGAAACGCGATATCCCGATTGCTCCTTGCCAAGTTTTCATCTTGTTGAGAACTAGGTCGCCCGGTTGTACCAGTTGATATGGATCGAGGTTTTCAGACGGCTTGTTGAAATTGTCGTCGCGAGACGATTTTGGAATCACTCCATAATCCCGGTATACGCTCAAGAGCTCTTCATCGGGATGACCAGTGAGCTTCATTCGCATATACAACCAGCCGACACGGGTGATTTCCCACCCCTCCGGCACAGCCCCCAACCACTCAACGCCGCTCTCCTTGTACTTCGGATACGGCTTCAGCGCTCCGCTCATACCTGGCTGATCTCCCCGAGGAGCTTTTGGATCGTGGTGATCTTCTCCTTGAGTTCGGCGTCGATCTCCTCCAGCGGGCGGGGTGGCTCGTATTTATAGAAGTAGCGGGTGAAGGGGATCTCGTAGCCCACCTTGTCCTTGCTGCGGTCCATCCACGCGTCCGGGACGTGGGGCAGAACCTGGGTGTAGAAGTATTCGTCGATGTCGGTGGACAGGGGAACGTTCTCGGTGTCCTTCTTCTTGGGGTCCGGTTTAGGGTTGCCCTTCTTGTCGGTGACGGGATTGCCCTCGTCATCCAGGAGGGGGCGGTTGACGGTAACGGTGGTATAGCCGAACTCACTCGTCGGCACGATGCGCACCAGCTCGCCTTCGGTGAACTCGCCGTGCAGCTGGACGATCGTGTCGATATCGTCCGGTCCCAGCATTTTTCGCTTGGAGCCCAGGCTCTTTTTCATTTTCTGCCACCGGCCGGTTGCGTCGATGAGCTGCACCACGCCGCGGCGCTTCTCCTCTTTCTTGTTGGAGAGGATCCACACGTAGGTGCTGATGCCGGTGTTGAAGAACATGTCCGTCGGCAGGCCGACGATCGCCTCCACCAGGTCGTTCTCCAAGAGGTGCCGGCGAATCTCGCTCTCGCCGCTGCCGGCGCCGCCGGTAAAGAGGGGACTGCCGTTGAGGACGATGCCGATCCGGGAGCCCCCTTCTTCCAGAGGGCGCATCTTGCTCACCAGGTGCATCAGAAACAGCAGTGAGCCGTCGGACTTCCGGGGCAGACCGGGGCCAAAGCGACCGGCAAATCCTTTCTGCTTGTGTTCGTCCCGGACTTCCTTCTCCACTTTGCTCCAGTCTACCCCAAAGGGCGGATTGGCCAGCATGTAGTCGAACATCTTACCGGACTGACCGTCTTTGGAAAGGGTGTTGCCGAAGACGATATTG
>CAZNRF010000377.1:0-3420 GCA_964575075.1 uncultured Spirochaeta sp.
TCCTATCCAGTCGGTAACAACCGCGACCGCTCCCCTACCCAACTCACCATGACTGCTTTGCGTGCACGGGTAAGCGCTACGTAGAGCAGCGACGCCTCCTTCCGGAGAACGATGGCGTGATCGGTTTCCGTAATCCCCTGCCGATTGACCGCTGACGGACTCGGAACGGTGAGGTCATCAACATCGGCGACGATCATGTAGTCGTACTCTATTCCTTTTACGCGGTGCATCGTGCCGATACGCACGCCGTCTTCTTTCGGGTCTCCGTCCCGAGTAAGATCCTGCGCCGTTAAGTCTCGCTGTTTCAGGAGGACCTTCAACCGCTCGATACACTGACCCTCCCGCGCGACGATACACACGGTGGAGGCGAGAGTCGGGTCGACGGGTTTTCCAGGCGCTCCGCCCAGCCATTCTGTAATCTGTGCGACGATCGCATCCGCCTGTTCCGCTTCGGTCTTGCACGGACGCTCGATCGGCTCGCTGCCGCTCAGCAGCGAGGTGTAGCCCTTAAGGGTATCGGTACCGCCGTCGAGGTCGTCAATCGCCTCACCGGAGAGAACCGCCGTCGCGAATCGCCTCGTTTCCTCGGTGGTACGATAGTTTAGTTTCAAACGACGGCTTCTGCCGACGATCGGGATGCCGCAGTCCGACAGTTTTACCGGGTACTGATAGATGCGCTGGTGGCCGTCCCCGGTAATGAAAAGGCTGTTGGGAGGGATCTCCTGATCCGGCGAAACAAGAATCGCCCGAACAAGACGAAACGCCTCGGGGTGCATATCCTGCGCCTCGTCGATCACGACGGCAACGTATCGCATGGGGCGGTTTCCCGCCTCGAGTTGCATGCGTGCCATTCGGAGGACGTCGGTGTACTCAACCTGTCCGGTAGCGCTCACCAGTTCCCTATACCGGGCAAATACCGGCCACACCGCGACGCGCTGGCGTCGGGAGAGACGCATCCCGGCGCCGATCCGACGGGCGATCATGTACTCTTCCGCGGAGGTGATCCCCTGGTATTGTATTACGGTATCCCATTCGTGCCGGTAGAACTCATCCGGCAAGCTCAGGCTGTCGTCCCGGTACGCCAGTGCTTCATCCCACAGCTCGTTCTGTTTCCGCGAAGACAACGGCTCGGTGGGACGTCCCACCTTCGTCAGGTAGTCGGAGGCCCACCCGTCGATATTGCGAACGGTGATCCGGTCCAATTCTTCGGCACTGCACAGCGTTTCGAGGTTCTGTCTGATGTCCCTCGCCAGGTTGGTGTTGAAGGTCGTAAACAGCACGCGGTCGGTAGCCTCGGGGAAGACCGTTCGAACGAGATGCCGGGCCCGGTGCATCGCGACGACGGTCTTGCCGGTTCCGGCCGCTCCGAGCACCCGATACGGTCCGGTGGTACTGACCCGGACCAGTCGCTCCTGCTGGGGATGGAGAAAGATCCGCCACTTCGCGAGGGGGTAGTCAAGTGCGTCCTGAAGGTCGGTATCTTTCGTAATAAGCACGACGGAGCGGCGCGAAAGGTCGCGACTTAGAGCGGTTTCGAAGTCCTCGGTGTCGACCGCCGGCGGCTCATCGCTCAGGGCAAGTTCGTCAAGAACCTCAGTGTATGAGAAACCGGCGGCGAGATACTGCAGCGCCTCCTGCGCATCCGATGGAAAGCGTCTGAGCACGTGCTGGAGTTGCCCGTCATCATGAATCGAACGCACGATTCCGAGGAGTTCTTCAGGGACCCCAACCCGGATAATCTCCGCATCGCTGTACGGATCAAAGATACCCGGTGTAGACGGCGTGCTTTTCTTTGCCGTAGAAGGGGCGCCGGGGTCGGAAGCAGCCTCACCCTTAACCGCGGTTTGAGCCGGATCGGTGCCGGCGGTGCGGAAATCCGTCTCATTTCCGCTCACCGTCTCCAGTATCTGGATCGCGCCGGTACTGGGATGAATAGTCACCCGGCGCCCCGCAGCCCACGCGTACGCCTCATCGTGTTTGTCCACCCACAGAAAGACAAAGACGTTGCCGTCGTCCGGCTTGAGAAGAATGCCCCGATAGTCCTGGTCGATACGAACCGAGCGCAGGTTGCCGTCGGGAGCGGCGTGAATCTTCTCGAAGTTCTTGCCGGGACTGGCGGGGTTGCGCTGAAAGTCAGTCATGAACTTCCGCACCTTCGCCTGCGTCTGCTTTCCCAGGGCGCTGAACGCCTCGAGGAACTCCGCTGAGAGCGCCAGCTGTGCCTGTATCCCCTTGCTGTTCACGTGACCACCTCTTCTATCCGTTTCACCGTGTCCTCACCTTCAAGAACGATCACTATCCACCCGGCGCTTTCAAACGCTCGCTGGTCTTCGGTGTTTTCGGGGAACACCACGGCCACGTGAAGGTCTTCCCATCCGAGTTCGGCCGCCGCAATGACCGCTCCCCGAGGATCGGTCAGTTCAATCCCCTCTTCCGGCAAGCGAATGCCGGCGATGTGGAGCCTGGTCATCAATTTGATCGCCCGCTCATCGACGATGTAACGGAGAGCCTCGGTCAGTTCCTGGATCCCTGGTTCTGATCGGGTGATCCACCGCGATTCCAGCACCGGTGCCGCGACGGTCGTTCCCCATCTCACCCCCGGCAGAAATTGCAGTAGATCGGCGGTTGTCCAGAAGGCGTTCCACATCTCTCTGAACTGCGGATGATCAGCGCTTGCGGGGTCATCCCGGAGCGTAATGACGGCGCGGAATGTTTCAGGCGTCTGCAACTCCTGTTGGAGGCCGCCGGGGCTGTCGGGCCACGACACGGCCGTGACCGCCCACGCCGCGGACTCCTCTGTCCCTGCGGGGAGAACTCCGCGAAAGCAGTGCCGCTGCGGTGCGCCGTGGATCGTCTCGCCGGAGCCATCGGTAAGCTCGGCGATATTCGCGGTGATCCACACGCGCTCAAGGAGTCCTGCATCAATGCGGGCCCCCGCGCCGGCCCCCCCGTGCGCCGGTCCAAATCCGCTCAAGGCTACCGCCCCCCAGGCACTGATCCGCCGCCACTTCGCTTCGTCGGGATACGCGAGCACCGCCGTGAGGGCGGCAAACACTCCCTTCTCCACCAGGGCGGTCACCGTCTGATGCTGGTACTGGGCACCCAGCTTCCGGAGAACCACCGGTGATACGAGGCCCGTAGGATGTGCGGTATCCGTGCCTTGAAGGGCGCACTTCACGTCATCATAGGTGAGGGTCCACACCCAGTAGCGCTCGCTCTCTCTGATCGCGATGCGCTTCTCCGCGTCACGGTCTGTTATCAGCCTGCCCTGGGATCGATCGGCGTGAAACGAGTATCCGTCGGTAAAGATCGCTATCGGGCGAGAGAGGGTCGTATTGTCTAACGGATGGATCACGAAATCCGCCTTGCTGGCCGGGGCTATCTGATCATAGGCCCCGACGTGGACCTGAGGTTCGATCC
>CAZNRF010000378.1:0-3408 GCA_964575075.1 uncultured Spirochaeta sp.
CCTCTTCGTCGTGGTTGACAACCCGCCCCACCCCGTCCGCTGCGCCGGGCGTTGCCGTACTGGAAACGGCCAGGAGCGCCACCCACGCAGATCGATCAGTGCGGGAATGGGCAGCCATACGCCACACCGGAGCGCTGTGACGAGTTCCATCGGGGAGCAGAAGCTCCGCGGTACCCCCGGTCATCGCGGCGGAAAAGATCGTCACCGGAAGAACCTCGCCCTGCCGTACTGAACGCGGCAGTTCGACCACTGCGTCCGGGACCGCCGCGATGCTCGCCGTTCCGACGAGCACCAACACGATGGTGGACACCCATCGCACGAATGCGCGGCTATGCAACCTGCTCCTCCGCTCTTCGGATATCGAGGACGACCAGCTGTACGTTTTCATTTCCATTGAAATAGTTTTTGCTGAACTCGAAGACCACATCCACCCGATCCCGTGTATCGAAGTCCCGGCGCGCGCGCTCGGCAGCACCCCAATAGACGGAGGGCCATTTGTACCCTCCCCCGGAGAGCAGAAGCCGAAGATGGTCCTGATCACGCCCGATAATCTGCATATCCTCGAGCACCATGTTTCGTGCGAGAAATCGCAATTGCGGATGTGCCTGACCGTAGGGCTCGAAGCGCCGGACCAGCTCCTCCAGTTCGGGCGTCAGGTACTTGGGAGGAAGTTCCGCATCGATCGCAATCGACTCTTCGACTTCCTCGTCCAGCGTGACCTCCGGTGCAAGCTCGGTGAGTCGCGACCAGAACTGGTCCATCCGCTCCGCCGGAAGATGAAACCCCGCAGCTTCGTTGTGCCCGCCCCACTTCTCAAAGATATCGTCGAACCGTTGCAAAAATTCCGTCGCAAGAAAGCCCCGGGCACTCCGGACGCTTCCCACCACCGAGTCCTCAACCGACGTCAACACCGTGGCGGGTCGATTGAATCGACGGCTGAGCCGTCCCGCGATGATTCCCGTCACACCCCGATGAACCACCGTGTCATGGACCGCGATAATCTTGCCCCCAAACGTCTCCGCCGCCTCATACGCCCGGGGCAACACGCTTTTCCACGCCTCATCTCCCACCCGGCGCCGTTGCTTATTGAGTTCCGCAATCTCCTGGGAGAGACGGAGCCGTTCGGCTTCATCATCGGAAAGGAGAAGCTCCACCGCCACTGACGGCGTGCCCATCCGGCCGGTAGCATTGATCGCGGGCGAGAGATTCCAACTGATTTCGCGACTTCCCAACCGGCGATTGGAGAGATCCAACGTGCGCGCCAGCGTGCCGATCCCGGGCCACGGATTGGAGTTGAGCCGCTCCAGTCCCCGGCGGATCAGCATCCTGTTCTCGTCTACGGCGGGCATCATGTCGGCAAGACTGGCGATCGCCACGAGATCCATGACTGATTCAATCGCCTGGCGGATCTCTGGAAAACGCTGATCCACCACGGTCTGATACATCGCCGCCAGAACGTCTATCTCTTCCGTGGCAGATCCGTGGTACCGGGCCATTCGAGATCCGTCACCGATTTGCAGCAAGCTCTTGCCGGCAAGCGGCGGAAAGAGCTCACCGACCTGTTCCGCCAGATCCAGCATGAAAATATCAACGTTCGGTCCCAGTCCCCGCGCGAGAAGCTTCTGCTGCAGCGGAAGGTCGTAGCAGACAAGCTTCCTCCCTACCAGAAACTCCTGCAGGCGACTTGTGGCGAGTGAGGCCACCCCCGGAACAAGCGCCTCAGTCACACGATCGACTTCGAGCCCGTTTTCCAACAGCATCGCGTCCACCACTACGGTATCGTTGGTGGGGCGGGCGTTGATCAGCGTTACCAACTCACCGAATAGCTCAGTTTTCCCGAACGATAACGCCTGTCTCACCTTGGCGGTCACGGCACATGCACACAGCCCATCAAAGGGGTAACTCTCCTCTACTTTTGGGTTGATGATTGCCACCGCAGGAGGCAGCTGATCCTGCGGGTTGTGGTGATCCACCACGATCGTATCGATACCGGCGACGGCGGCGGCGGCGATCTCTTCCACATTGGTAATTCCCGAATCTACGGTAATAATCAAGGTGCCGTCGGCTGCCGCAAACTCCTCGACAGCTGTCATGGTGAGACCGTAAGGATCATCCCCCTGCGGAACCCGCCATTCCGCCTCTATGCCCAAATCCCGTAACGTTGCGACCATCACCGCGGTACTGGTGATCCCGTCGACATCCCGGTCGCCGAAGACGAGCACCTTCTCCCCTTCATCCGCCGCCTGACGGATACGCTCCACAGCATCGGGCATATCCTCAAAGAGGAATGGGCTATGGAGATACCGAAGGTCCGTTTCCAGGTAATACGGAAGGTCGGCCCCCTCGGTGATGCCGCGCCGCACGAGGATCGCCGCCGTAAGGAGATCCGTTCCGTAGCGCGAGGAAAGTTCTTTTACCGCCGCGCCGTCAATAGGCGGTTTGTCCCACTTCATAGAGAGGATATTTCCTCCAGGATCATGTCGGTCGCCACGGCGTCGGTGCCTGCCGCTTCAATAGAGATACCCTCACTGACGGTAGCCACTGCCTGATCAACCGCCTCTTGCGTATGGCCCCATACTCGCATAATCGGTTCGCCGTCCTCGACGGTGGCTCCGGGCTTCCGGAGAATTTCAAATCCTACATCCCCGTAGACATCGTCACCGCCCTTGTTCCGGCCGGCTCCCAGATAGACGCCGCCCATCCCAACACGATAGGCATCCAGCGCGGACAGCATGCCGCTGCGAGACGCGGTGATTTCACCGGTTACCGGGGCTCGGAAGGTACCGAAATTGGCGATCATCTTGTCCGGGTCACCGCCTTGGAGACGAATGTTACGCTCCATAACGCCCCAAGCGCTCCCATCGGAAATCGCGGACCGGCACCGATCTTCCGCCTCAGCCACCGATTTCGCCTTGCCGTCGGCCACCAGCATCCACGCCGTAAGGCGCAATGTTACCGCCATGAGATCGTCGCTGCGTTGATCCGCGGGGACCCGTTCGACGGCTGCAGGACAGCCCAGGAGCGCCATAGACTCCTCAACCTCCAGGAAGTTACCGACTTTGGCCCCCAGGGGGCTGTCCATCCGAGTCAGAACGGCCACCACGTTTTTCCCGAGGCTCTTGCCGGTATTCACGAGGGAAGTGGCGAGGTTTCTGGCGTCCTCCCGGGTTTTCATAAACGCCCCGGGACCCGTTTTCACATCGAAGATGAGGGCGTCCGCGCCTTCGGCAAACTTCTTGGAGAGAATACTCGAAGTAATGAGGGGAACGCTCTCGACGGTGCCGGTGACATCTCGCAGTGCGTAAAGTTGCCGGTCAGCGGGGACTACATCACTGCTTTGGCCGGTCATGGCAAAACCGCACTCCCCGATTATCTCCGTGAATCGCTCCGGCGAGAGATCGGTGCGAT
>CAZNRF010000379.1:0-3397 GCA_964575075.1 uncultured Spirochaeta sp.
ACCGACTCCGCAAAGAGCTGGACTACACCGTGGAGGAAGTTGCGGGTCCTGCACTTCTGAAGCGCTGAACCAACCTTCTTGTACAGCTCCATCGGCTTGTCGTGCGTCGGTTCGGCCTGTTCCCGGTAGGATTTAACATAGTGTTCCAGAATACGCCGCGCCTGGTCATGAATGTTGTAGACGATCTCATAGTAGCACCGGTTCTTCTTCCTGCGATGAAACTGGCCCCGGCCTTGTGTGTCGAACGGTTCGTAAATGACTGAATGATTGTAGTGCTTTGACAAGATATCCGCGCCAACGCCATGACTGGGAGAATCTACGAACGCCTCCGCGTCAAACATGATATTCCGGGTGAATGGATCTTCAGTATCGGTATCGATCGCTGGTGGTTCGCTCTGTTCGTCTGTCGTCGGCTCTGCCGGTTCAGTCGGGATCGTCGCGGATCTCACCTGGTCGGCAACTACTGATTGCCCGGACTTACGCGCAAGATCGTTGAAATCGGTATCTTTGTCCTCCCGATCCTGACCGAAGCGGGGCAGGGCAAGACGCGCCCCGATCGCCAGCGCCACCGATCGCGCCTTCTCCGCGCCTGGGTTCCCTGGCGTTTTGTGATCGTCGTCTCCGGCAATGATGATATCCGCGTCTGGGCGTCGCTCCCGAACCTTCTCCGCCACCGAAGCCAGATTCCCCGCGTTGAATGCGACGACACACGGAAGGCCGGTTGCTTCATGGATCGATGCAAGGGTAGCGTAGCCCTCACCGATGACAATGGTATCTGCACGGGCGATTGATCCCAGAATGAACCCGCCGCCGGATGAAAACGAATCCTTCAGGAACACCTTGCGACCGTCAGGAAAAATGATCTGAAGCGATATGATCGCGCCACCGTCAGAGAGAGGTACCAGCAACGATTCTTTGTACGATCGGAGGCCGTGCGACTTTACCTGTTTAGATACCAGGTATGGGTGATCGTCCGGGGCAGGAGGAGCCCCGGCCCACATGCTCTGGGCTTTCTTGGCAACCTCTGACGCCAGCGCCTTGCGTTGCGCTTCAGCCGCTTCCTTCGCTCTCCGCTGTCGCTCCCGGGCTTGCCGGACATCCTCCGCCGACATCTCCGATCCGGTCTGTGCGCTCCAGGTGTTTTTCATGCCGGTTCGCCAGTTACCGAACGCCCCGGCCGGTATTTCATCCAGGTGCAGCACGTACCATCCCGCATCGTCATCGGGACGGCCGGATATGGAGAACCGGTGCAGCGTACCGTCTCCCACAATAGATTCAGGTGGAGTTATTCCCGCATCGCGCATCGCGCCTGCGAATTGTTGCAACCCTTCATGTGTGTCGATCATCGCTGGCGCCTACTGATTCTGCGTGTTTTCTTCGATGTACTTTTCGACCGCCGACTTCCGAATACGTATCAAGCGCTTACCCAGGCGCGTGTATGCGATAGGAATCTCTCCGCTCTTCAGGCCCCGGTACAACGTCGCTGGGCTGACACTCAACAAATAGGCAGCGTCAGACACGCTCATCATCGGATCGTGTTCAACGTGAGCCCCGAACTCCTGGGTTTCGTTTGGTGCATTCATGTGTGTTTCCCCTCCTGCCAGCCGACGGTTACAGCCAGCGCGGATGTTCACCTTACTCCCGTGTTCCGTGTTTGTAAAGTCTACACGTGTAGACTACTGCAAAAAAAACAGGTATTCTCATCGTATGCCGTGGACTTACCAGTATTCAGACGCGTTGAAAATGAAGTTTGCGTTTCGAGAGACCGACACCGGGGTAGAAGTAATGACCGAAGACAAGACCCGGTACTCCCCGGAGGAGGTGTCGGTTATTGCAAAGACGCTGGGAGAGATCACGCCGGAGATCCATCGGGTGAAGCGGATATTTGGCGGGTTGGTTGTCGATCCGAAGACGCTGAACGAATCGAACGAATAACAAAAACTTTTCCATAAATGTGTTGACATGTAGGGCAATATGCCCTAATATATACATGTGGTTGAGAGACACCACAGCCCGCCGTACGGCAGGGCGAAACCACCAAACGAGGTGAGAAAATGGCTTTCATGAATCAGGATCGGAAAAAAGAACTGGCCCCCGCAATCAAGGCAGTGCTGAAGAAGTACGGAATCAAAGGGACCATCGCGGTCCGGCACCATTCGACGCTGGTCGTAAACATCAAGGAAGGGGATCTTGATCTCCTGAGCATCTACGACGAAGACCGGACCTACGCCCAAGTGAACCCGTACTGGGTCGTGCGAAACACCGAAGACGACTATCCAGTAATCAGCGCTTTCTACGCTGAATTGATCGCCGCCATGAAGGGACCGAACTGGTTTGACAAGTCGGATTCCATGACCGACTACTTTCACGTAGCGTGGTACCTGAACATCAACGTCGGCGACTTCCAGCACCCCTACCTTTACCGGGGTGCCGCGCAAGCCGCGTGACGGATCAACTGGCCCGGGTAACACCGGGCTTTTTTTACAGGGGGAACAACATGAATCTATCACCGCCAAACGCCGCGGATCTTCGCGCATGGATTGAGGGGAAAAGTATCACTCAGTCTGCCGTTGCAAGGGTGACCGGCGTAAACCCCAGGACCGCACGCCGGTGGATACAGCCGCCAGGAAGCGGGCCCGTCCCGATCCCCCCGGCCGCCTGGAGGCTTCTCCTGTTGTGGTCGGGAGACATTTCCCCGGACGATCTGGAAAACAGGAATACACCAGAGAGGGCGTAGGCTTCACCGCCGTTCGTTTTTCCGCCTCTCATTCAGCCACCGCGATAGAGCCCGCTTCTCCGCGTCGGATCGCACACCAACAACGTACGGCGTTTCCCCCGAGTGAAGCATGCGCGATATTTTCCGCATCGATACCAGTATTTCACCGTTGTGCCTGATCCCGTCGGTATCGATCTCGATCTCTGCTTCGTCGGAATCTTCGGTGACGTTACGCCCTTTCACCCACCGTTGGTAGTCGCGGTATGAGAGTAACGGGAGCTGTTTGATCGCCTCTTCCTCCCCGTGCTGTTCGATCACCTGGTAGAAAAGGCGGAGCTTCGACACGTCACGGCGGTTTTTGAATCCGGCCGCATACAGTTCGTCCCGGTATTGCTTCAGTGCTTCTGCGTTCCTGACCCGTTCAAAGAAATATGCCCGGGAAACACCCAGTCGGTGCTTTGACTCGACCAGGTACGCGTTGAGGGTGTCGAACGCCGGTTTATACAACTGGTACTGAGCAATCTCCCAGGCGGAGAGAGCATTGACCAGAAGTCCCTGTTCGGCGATCTCCATAGATTTCTTGAACGCCCATTCCGCATCCACCAGCGATTCCCAATGCTGCTTTGCCGCCTGATAGAGATCCGTTTCTACCCGTTCCAGCGCCTGGTACCCCGGTGCTTC
>CAZNRF010000380.1:0-3394 GCA_964575075.1 uncultured Spirochaeta sp.
GGCCGGCAGCGTGACGGAGCTCTCCGCCGCTGCGGAGGAGTTCTCGCGAACGTTGGAGCAGATTACCGCCAACGCTGACCGTCAGCGTTCCCACGCTCGAGACACCACAGCCCAGGTCCAGAACCTGGAGCGGACGTTTCAATCGGTGAGCACCAGCATGGAACAGGTAACCCAATCCGCCGCGGACAACAGTCGCGTGTCGTCGGAGAGTGTTGCAGGAGTCGCCGCAACTATTGAAGAAGTGGCCGGCATTACCTCAGATCTGAAGACGATTGGCCAACAGGTGCGAACCGCCGGAACCGCGGCGGCCGGGGTAGACACCATCGTATCCACGGTGCGGGACATCTCCGACAAAACGGCGCTCCTTGCGATGAACGCTGCAATCGAGGCGGCCCACGCCGGCAATCAAGGGCGCGGGTTCGCGGTGGTGGCCCAGGAGATTCGCACCCTCGCCAGTAATACCGCCGGCGCGCTGAAGCAGATCGAAACCCAGCTCAACGAAGTTCGATCTACCATAGACGCCACCGTCTCAACCGCTACCGCTGCGGAATCGCGGGCGGAGCGTATCGATCAGAGCACCAAGAACGCCCAGGAATCGCTGGGCACGGTCACTGAAAACGCCTCGGCAGTGGTATCCTCGATCGATCAGATTCGTTCCACCTTCCAGGAACAGTCGCAGGCGATGCAGCGTGTTCAGGCTGCCATGGAAGATGTAGACCAGTTATCCGCGAGCGTTCTGGAGGCGATCGACGAGCAGTCCCGGGGCGCCGCGGAAATGGTGGACAGTATCACCACGATCAAAGACTCGATCGAGGAGGTGCGCACCGTGGGCGCCTCGATTCGCGGAATCGGCGAATCCCTTCAATCAGAAAGCGAGCGAATGGAACGCGATGTGTCGGAGTACGAGGTGTAGGCTGGGGACCATGATCCAGATCGAGGTGTCTGGAAGTATCAAACTCATCGGTCTCTTAGGGTATCAAGATTGATCTCTAAATCCACCGCTCCGAAATAGTTTTTGAGACCCTGTGTCTTTTCTCTTTGAATGAGATTGACCAACGCTATCCTGATTAATTCGGTCTTCGTCCGAGCATGAGTTAACCTCATCGCCTCATTCATTAACGATTCGGGTATGTCGAGGGTTGTTCGCATGGTCGCCTCCACGGCATAGTATACCGCCCGTCTTATGCATAAACCAATATAAAATTATGCATCAAAGCGCACTGGACGACGGCGGCGGTCCCGGTAGTATCTTCAACCCATGGCACGCAATATTCGCAGTGAACCACTGCAGGGATGCTCAGACGAGCCGCTCACGGGCTTCTATCGAGATGGATTCTGCAACACCGGCGCCGGCGATTCCGGTACGCATGTGGTGTGCGCCGAGATGACGGAGGAGTTTCTCACCTTCACCGCCTCCCGGGGCAACGACCTGTCCACGCCCCGGCCGGAGTGGATGTTTCCCGGTCTCAAGCCCGGCGACCGCTGGTGTCTGTGCGCCCTACGCTGGGAGGAAGCGCGCCAAGCGGGGGCCGCGCCCCGCATCGTACCCGAGGCCACCCACATCCGCGCCTTGGAGTACATCGATGAATCGGTCCTGGAGGCGTTTGCCGTCTCGTGAAGCGTCCGCGACCGGAGCGATGCGAGCTGTGTGGACGTCCTGTTACGCTCACCTTCCACCATCTAATTCCCCGGCGTACCCATTCCAAGCGACGCGTCCGGCAACAATTCACCCGAGACGAACGGCACCACCGGGGCCTTTGGCTGTGTCGTCTTTGCCATCGGCAGTTGCACCGGTTCTACCCGGAGGATGAACTCGCAGAGCGACTCAACACGCGTGAGGACATCCTGGCGGACCCGCAAATGCATCGCTTTCTCGTCTGGGCGCGAAAACAGAAAGTGTGAACCCGCGGCGTAAGGAATCAGACCGTGTCTTTGGCGTAGAGATATCGTTGAAGATCGTCTCGCCGATTTCGGGGGCGGTGGGTGGACCGCGTTGACGGAAACCGGCGGCCGTTGGATGATTACGAATAAAGATGAGTAGCTCCGCATACCAACCGCCCTACACGATTACCTCGGATATCCTCAATCGTGTCGCCGAAATTAGCGAAGCCGTTGGAAAGCTAAGCGTACTCACCGACGACGCCAGAGCACTCCGGTTACGTCGGGCAAACCGCATTCGCACTATCCATGGCTCGCTGGCGATAGAAGGCAATACCCTGAGTGAGGAGCAGATCACCGCGATTCTGGAGGGCAGACGGGTGATCGCACCACCGCGCGAAGTGCAGGAGGTCAAAAACGCCCTGGCCGCCTACGACCGCTTTGCTACATGGACACCGGAATCGGAGACGGATCTCCTGGCAGCACACCGTATTCTGATGTCTGGACTCAGCGACGAGGTGGGAAGCTACCGCAATGGCGGAGTCGGAGTAATGTCCGGGCAGGAAGTGATCCACATCGCACCTCCAGCCGCGAGAGTGCCGAGCCTCATGAGTGATCTGGTTAATTGGCTCGCAGCTACCGACGCCCACCCGCTGATCGCCGGCTCGGTCTTTCACTACGAGTTCGAGTTCATCCACCCCTTCGCCGATGGGAACGGTCGCATGGGCCGGCTCTGGCAGAGTCTCATACTATCTCGTTGGAACCCCGTATTTGCCGACATTCCCGTGGAGAGCCTCATCTTCGAGTACCAGTCGAAATACTATGAGGCAATCAGGCAAAGTACCGTCGAGACCGATTCTGCTCCGTTTATCTCGTTCATGCTAGAAATGATTCTTGAAACCATCACGGTTGTTACCCCCCAAGTCACACCTCATGTCACCCCCCAAGTCGGGGCGCTGTTGGCGGTGGTAACGGGGGAGATGGGCCGGGAGGCGCTGCAAACCGCGTTGGGCCTTTCGGATCGGAAATCGTTCCGGGACCGCTACCTTACCCCAGCCCTTGCCGCCGGTTTGATCGAGATGACCGTCCCCGAAAAACCAACCAGCCGTCTACAAAAATACCGGCTCACCGTCCGCGGCCACGAGTGGCTAAGGGAACACCGGGAGTGAGGCGCATGAGGATCTTACCAGCGCTCACGCCGCGCCCTTCACCAGATAATCGCGGGCCAGCTTCGCCAGCAGAATCAGGATCGGAGTGGCGTGAAGCAGCAGATCAAAGATATCCAGCGGTCGCACCAGCGTCCCTTGCACGAGCATACCGATCTTTTCAAAGAGGTGCGGCTGCGGCCGGAAGGGCGCCAGGCCCAGCAACACGGCAATCGGCACGAGGGTGCCGTAGGTCAGCGAATCAAGCCAATTGAACATCGGTGGAAGATAATCAAAAACGCCGAAGGAAGGAACTGGCCGAGATTACTGCCGGGTTGGGATCATTCACGTCCTAACGAGTCGGGTCTGTC
>CAZNRF010000381.1:0-3383 GCA_964575075.1 uncultured Spirochaeta sp.
TGGACCGTTCACTGGACAACCACTACGAGAACGACTACCACCGCATGTACTACGGCGAGATTCCGGCGGTACAGATCGCGGAGTAGGACCGGGATTGAGGTCGAACCATCCGGTTCTCGAGAGTGGTTTCTCACCGGCATCCATGGTAGTAACGACTGCTACCACGGCACCGGCCGAGTGATAGGATGTTCCCCGTAACGTGTTGCAAGTATGCGCTGCTCATAGTTGCAATATTGATGCTCGTAAATGCGATATTGTTACAAAGATAATGCACCGCAAAACTGGTAAGAGCAGGAATTCTGGTGTATCATTGTCAAGATCAACGTAGGTGCTTCAGGCCTGCATGGAGGACCATTGATGAAAACCAATCGCATTATCTGTACTTCGGTTATCGTTGCAGCTCTCGGCGCTACGCTGGCCGGATGCTTTGGCCCACTCAATACCTCGCAACAGTCGCTTCAGATCGAACTCCGCCCACCCGCCGGCCAGGTTTCCGCCCGGAGTCTCACCGACGGTGAGGACGGCTATCTGTTTGCGATGGTAGTCAGCGAGGAAGTGCTTCTCGACGGCGGCGAGAGCGCAACCGCCCTCCTCCAGGACACCGAAACCGCCCTTGTAGACGCCCAGGAGGCAATCGCCGGCGGTACCACTCCTGCGGAGTTCCAACTCAATCTCGACCTGGAAGCCGCCGAGTTTCAGAGCCTGATTGTAAACCTCAACGCATCGCCCTCCGGCACCGCCCAGTTTTCCGACCTCGCCACGGGCGTTCCGTATTACGTTGTCGTCCACGTCATCGGCACCAGAGAGACCCTGATCGGCACCGGCCGGGCAACGTTGGTTGCCGGCGAGACTACTACCGTCCCGATAGCGCTTTCTGATGATCTGGCAGCGTTTGAGACCGAGGTATCAACACGCTACGGCGGCACGATCGATCTGTCGCTGGAGTATACGGTGACGTTTGATACGCGCGGAGGATCAACGATAGAACCGGTAACCCTTGCCCGCGGCACCAACCTGGGAGATGCGCTGGCGCAGATATCGGGGGAGCCCACCCGCAGTCCGGACACCTTTCTTGGATGGATGCTTGATGGTGTTGGGGGCTCGGACGTGACGAACGATACCGACAGCGCGGTTCTGCAGGACGTCACCCTGGCCGCCAGCTGGACCGCTACGATTGAGGTGAGTAATCTCTTGAGCACGCTTGAGTCATTGCCCAACGTCTTTTTTGGAGGCAACGCGTATTATGATTTGGTTGATGCTGAGACGTATATGAACCCGGATCCAGTTTTCGGCGAGATCATTCCTCCTAATGTGAATTTGTCACCTGGGGCAGTTGATACCTGGTACAATCAGGATGCCGTCGCGCTCATTGACGAAAGCCACACCTCGATCACGAAGACTGGCCAGAGAAAACCGCTGGAAGACCCGGATGAGGACGGCATTCACACCATCACAGGAATTGCCCCTGGGAAAAGCTGGCGTGTCCTGATTACTACGTGGGACAGTCGAGAAGATGTCCCAGCAGGGGAGGGCGCATTGTTTTCGTCCACGCATGAATCTGAAGATGGGCAGACCATTGAGTTCGCTGCCGAAAACTTGGAGTCCGCATCGTGGGATTCCTAGCGAGCGATCATTATGGACGTTAGATGGACACCTTCGTTATCAGTACATGTGATAGACCGGAGGCACTTGCACAAAGTCTGTCAGGTGGGCTCTCAACATTTACCGGTGAAACCGATTCGCCCCGTTTTTGCGTGTTTGACGACACCAGGACTGAGGAAAACGCCGACTCGCTTCGATCATTAGTCGCCACCGTGGCATCTGAATACGCTATCGCGGTTGACTACCAGGGTCCCGTAGAACGCCGTAGCTGGATTCAAAAGGCCCACGACGATAGTGAAATCCGGGATAGACTGGCCTTCGCATGCCTATCCGCTGCAGCAAGTCCTTTATCCGGCCCAGGCCGCAATCGCAACGCCGCTCTTCTGTTCGCAGCGGGTGGCCGGCTGACATCGATTGACGACGACGCTCTTTTCAACTTCTCGACGGTCGATACTGCTACGACGATAAACGGCGGGCCCGCAGATCTCGATTCATCACGATTGATAGACCTGCCCCGTGAGCCTGCCGGCCGCCTTGAATCAACCCGCATCTCAGGAGCATTTGCCGACTACCCCGATATTCAGTCGGTGTTGCAACCGGTAGACAAGGACATATACCAATTGATGAATGCCACGCTCGCCGGCTCCGCTGTCCCGATAGTGATGACCGGTGTGCAAGGAAATCGCTGGTATTCACGGGCGAGTAACGTATTCCATGTCTCGGATCATCTGCGGGACTCGTGCTACCGGCCAAAGACGACTTACCAGCGCAATCGACTGGCTGGATATGCCGTGATGCACGTAACACGCCCGGTCTTGTCAGCCGGCCAGTTTCTGGTCACCTGTTGCTATGCCGCCGACGCTCGCATCTTGCTCCCGCCGTTTCCACCTGTAAGCCATGAGGACGACACCATCTTCGGTCTCCTCGTCCGCCACTGCTACCCTGAGAGCGGCTACCTCCACCTTCCGGTCGCGGTCGATCATACGTTGAGCCCGCACCGCCCCATGCCGAAAACTGAGTTCTCCGATGTTACGGTGCGCTTCGGCGACCTCACGCGGCTACTGCTCTACTACCTGACGCAAGTCGCGGCCCCGTCCGAAACGGACCCGGCCGATCGGCTTATACATTTGGGCACCCAGCTGGGGCGACTGTCGGAGGCCTCCCACGCCGACTGGCTGGACCTCTCCCACGAGCTGACGATCGCCGCGGCCACCCGGGAGGTGGAAATTCTTGAACAGCTGAAAGACCGCCACAACAACGAGCCCCGGTGGTGGGCGCGGGACGTGGACGACCATATTGAACGTTTGATTGCGCAGAGCGCTGATCCGATGAGCGCGATTCCCCGGGAGCTCCGTCGCGCCGGGTACGAGCCGGAGCAGGCGACGGCGTTTCACCGTGACTTTTGTCGCCGCTACGGCGAGTTGATGGTGCATTGGCCGGATATCTTTGAGCGCGCCCGCGTGGCCAACCTCGATCGGGAGTAGCGCCGCCCGCACCTCCCCCGGAAGCGAGTACGCCGAATAATGCACCAGTCTAGTCTCACAGCCGTGTTTCCGGGCCCTCGATTGAGCAAACCGGGAATAAGGACACAAGAGGTATCATTATTTGTTACGCGGCAAGCTGATACGCCATCAGAACCAGGTCTGGGCCGCAGATCTGACGTACCTGCGGCTTCCAGGGGGAGGTGGGCGTATACCTTGTGGCGATCATAGATCCATTTCTCGAACAGTATTGTCCTGGAGGCTTTCCAATACAATGGACCCAAGCTTCTGTGTAGCCGC
>CAZNRF010000382.1:0-3370 GCA_964575075.1 uncultured Spirochaeta sp.
ATACCTGTTTCAAACAGCTTGGTCAGCAGCACCTCCCCGAACTCTCGCACGTCAAGCACCGAAATCCACTTCTGAAGTCGATGAAAATCCCGCTTCGGGCATGTTAAATTCGGGCAGTAAAGCCGCTTCCCTTCGTTTATCAGATCGGCACCGCAGGTTTCACACGTTTTCGGCACGTCTATTGGCGCGGCTTCCGGCAGCTGCCGCACCAGACGCTCGATTTTGGGGATGATATCGCCCCGCTTGGTGACAACCACCTCACTGCCGATTCGTAGGTCCATATGCTCGATGAGTTCCGGATGCACCAGACTGGCCCGCCGAACGGTGGTACCCGCCAATTGCACCGCGTCGATAATACCTACCGGCGTATACAGATGACCGGAGGTACTCCACTCCACTTCCCGGAGCACGCTCAGCGCTTCTTCCGCGGAAAACTTGAATGCGATCTGCTTCTGCGGTCGGGGGCGGCGCATATCCGCCCAGTCGATGTCGGGACCCTTTACGACAAGACCGTCAATATCATAGGCCAGTTCAGCTCTCTGTTCAGCAACAACATCCCGATAGTGCACGATCTCATCGGCGGTCCGGAACGTCTCATAGGGCACGAGCAAAAACCCCTGCTCCTCGATCCACCGCAGCTTGGAGAGTTCATCATCGAACGGTCTCGTATCGCCGTCAGTATGGGCGTCATAGCACAGTACTTTGAGGTACTCGCTTCCTCGGCCGTCTTTGCGCTTCATGAGGCCGTTGGCGGCGTTGCGACAGTTGGCCTTGTCCGCGTAGTACCGCTGATGGATCTCATGCTCCATGATCACTTCGCCGCGGACAGCACCCGTAAATCCGTGAGGAAGTTTCGGAACCACGCCCTGCATCCGCCGAACGTTCGCGGTAATATCATCGCCCACGGTCCCGTCACCGCGGGTCACCCCGTATTCGAAACCGCCGTCGCGATACTGGAGCTCGATGCTGGCACCGTCGAGCTTGTACTGCACGATATATACGTCGTGGGCGATACGCGCCGCCCATTTTCGCAGTTGCTCCGGCGTAGACGCCTTTTCCTGACTGTTCATGGGCATCAGATGACGCCGCTTTGGAAAACCCGCGGCCTCATCAGCGCCTACCCGGGAGAAAACCGGGTGGTTCGGAGCCCGCCGCTGCAGCTCATCCCACAGCTCGTCGAACTCGGCGTCTGAGATCTCCGGTTGGTCGTTGTAGTAACGGTCCTGATGGTATTCAACGAGTTGGGCCAACTCGTCGACGGAGCGGGCCACCTTCTCAGACTCCGCTATCCTGGTAGAGGGGATGAATCTTCTTGCGATATGCTTCGTAGCCCTCGCCGGCGTGATACGACGACCGTACCAGCGGACCGGCGTCACAATGGGCAAATCCGTTTTCCAACGCCCGGTCCCGCAATTCCGAAAACTCCTCGGGAGTCCAGTACTTCTGCACCGGCAGGTGTGTCCGCGACGGCTGCAAGTATTGGCCGAGGTTTACGATCTCCACGTGGTGGGCACGCATATCTTCGAACGCCTGCAGGATCTCATCCCGTGTCTCTCCCAGGCCGAGCATCAGGCTGGTTTTGGTGGCCCGGTGGGGATCGATCTCGTGCGCCATTCTGAGAACTGCCAGCGACCGGTCATAGTCGCTTCGGGATCTCACCTGTGGGGTGAGCCGCCGCACCGTCTCGAGGTTGTGGCTCATGATCTCCGGCTCGGATTCCATTACGGTCTGGATCGCGTCTCGATTACCCATAAAATCACTGGTGAGAACCTCTACGGAGCAATCCGGCGCACCGTGGTGAATCGCCCGAACGGTGTTGGCCAGAATCTCTGCGCCGCCGTCTTTGAGATCATCCCGGTTCACCATGGTGATCACCACGTGTTGAAGCCCCATCTTGGCCACCGAATCGGCAACGCGCTTTGGTTCGCCCACATCCACTGCACTGGGCAAGCCCGTCTTTACCGCGCAGAAGCGGCACCGACGAGTGCAGGTATCACCGAGAATCATAAATGTGGCGGTCCGGTGCTCCCCCCAGCACTCATGAATATTCGGACACCGCGCTTCTTCACAAACGGTGTTGAGCCGCTCCTCCCGCATGAGCTGCTTGAGGTAGCGAAAATTGTCATTGGTATTGAGCTGTATCTTGAGCCAATCAGGCTTTCTTGTAACGTTTGCCGACATATCAGTAAGGTAGCCAAATCGCGCGCCCTTGGTAAACCCGCCTCACAACAGACGTTCTCGCAACCCCGGGGCTGTGTCGAGAATCGTGTTGCAGATGCTGAGTTAAGACACTACGCCGTGGGGAATTACTCCTCTTCGCCCCGCTCTACACACGTAAGGTGTTTACACAGACAGAAATAGTGCCGAATCTGCAACACGAATGTGTATACAGCGAGAAGCTTGACACCCCCGGGGCGGGCTCATAAGGTTACACGATGAAGGTCAGATACAACGCCCCGGTGACGCTCACCTTTGCGCTTCTATCGTCACTGGTACTATTACTCGATCAGACCCTGTTTCCCCTCTTGATCGAGCGACTGTTCGTGGTGGGACCGACGATGAGTGTCTCAGATCCACTGGACTACATACGCCTCTTGACTCATGTGGTGGGCCACTTCAGCTGGGCTCACCTCATGGGGAATTTTGCCTTCATTCTCCTGCTTGGTCCGATACTGGAGGAAAAGTACGGCACCCTATCGCTCTTTATTATGATCGCGATTACCGCGGTGGTGACCGGACTTCTAAACGTTCTTTTTCTTTCTTCCGGACTTCTTGGAGCGAGCGGTGTCGTGTTCATGATGATCCTGCTCATTTCGTTTACCAATATTCGGCAAGGGGAAATACCTCTGACGTTCATCCTGGTTGTAATTCTGTATCTCACGCAAGAAGTCGCGAACTCGCTACGACAGGATTCGGTGGCACAGTTTGCCCATATTTCCGGCGGCGTCATCGGAAGCCTGTTCGGATTCCTGCGACCACACCGCAGCACCTAGAAGGAACAAACCACTATGGCGGAGCTCATCGCAGATCGATTGCAGGAAATCCAAGCGCGTCACCAGGAGCTCGAGCGGGCGATGTCGGATCCGGATCTGCATAAAGATCAGAAACGCGCGGTAGAGACGATGCGTGAACACGCCCGACTGGGCGCCATCGTTGAAGCGTGGCAGCGCTATCAGCAGGAGGTACGGGAACTCGCCGACAACCGGGACCTGCTGGAACAGGAGACTGACGAAGAGCTTCAAGCGATGGCTCGGGAGGAAGTTGATCGACTGGAATCCCGGGTGGCCGAGACGGAGCGGGAACTCAAACTTCTTCTGGTTCCTCCGGATCCGCTGGATGCCAAAAATACCATTATGGAGATCCGCGCCGG
>CAZNRF010000383.1:0-3367 GCA_964575075.1 uncultured Spirochaeta sp.
CCGACCCAGCGTATTCTTGCTTGCGAACGCTTCTGCACGCCCAAGAATGATGCAGTTCACCACAATAAGCGGAATAAACAGCCCCAACTCAGCATGGAGCGCCGGCAGGAAGGCTGCCATGGTGAGATCGATTATCGTTACGAAGCTGGCGATAATCACGATAAACGCCGGGATCCGCACTTTCTCCGGCACGAGATCCTGTATCACGGATACCACCGAATTGCTCCCCAGCATCACCGTGGCCGTGGCCAGTCCCATACCGAGGCCGTTCACTGCGCTGGTAGTTACCGCCAGGGTCGGGCACATCCCCAGTAGCAGGACAAACACCGGATTCTCCTTGAAGAATCCCTTTATAAACTCACTCTTCAGCGTGGTCGTGCTCATTGGGTCGTCTCCTCGTTCGAGGCCGATTCCTCCACGGATTCCACGGCCTCCCATGCCCGGTTTATCGCTTCCACAAACGCCCGGGAACTAATCGTTGCGGCGGTGATCGAATCGATCTCACCGCCATCCTGGGTCACCGCCAACGCTTCTGATTGGGGTCGGCGGTTGAGAAACTGCTCTTGAAACGAGTCCTCGGTCAGTTTTGCGCCCAATCCGGGCGTCTCCGCGTGCTCCAGAACGGTGGAGCCCGTTATCTCGCCGTCCTGGTTGAATCCCACCATGATTTCAAGGTCGCCACCGTACGCGTTGGACGAATAGGTACGAACAGCGGTTCCCACACGACTACCGGAGCGCGTGGCGGGGTAAATCTCGATGTCCGGGAAGTCATCCGGCACCAGCGACTCCTCTGTGGGGTTATTGTCGAACTCGGGGACCACGTTGGCCACCGCCTGGATCTCCCGTTGCCGCGCCTGCTCATCGAGGATCGGTTTCGTCTGCCCGTAGGTAAAACCGAGCGCCGCCGCCGAGATAAGTGCGATCAGGGTGAGTACCACGAACATATTGGGAAGTGTCGATTCCAGCTTTTTCACGCGGCACCCCCCGCATTGGTCCGGTAGCCGTATTTCCGTGGCTTGATATGCCGGTCGATCACGGGGACAAGACTATTCATGATTAGAATTCCGTAGCTCACTCCCTCGGGAAAGCCCCCGAAGAGTCGTATCAGACCGGTGAGAATGCCTGCTCCTGCAGCAAATACCATTCGGCCGGTGAGGGACATAGGGCTGGTGGTCATATCCGTTACCATGAATACCGCGCCCAGCATCGCGCCGCCGGCAAGAATATGGTACAGCGGATCAATGTAGGTGCCGGGGTCAACCGCCCAGGCGATACCGGTCACCGCGGCGAGTGCCACCAAGAAGGCCACCGGCACCTGCCAGGCGATGTAGCCCTTCCAGATCAACAACAGGCCACCGATGATTACCGCCAGGGCGCTGGCCTCTCCAATACAGCCGCCGATGTTTCCCACAAACAAACTGCCGTACGAGGGCAGATCCGCCGCCACGTCGCTCAGCCCGCCGCTGCCGGCCTCTTTCACCAGGCCCAGCGGGGTTGCTGCAGTCACGGCGTCCAGGTTCCAGGCAAAGAAGCCCTGACTCCCCGGAGCGGGCCAGGTGGTCATATCCACCGGGAAGGAGATCAGCATGAACGCGCGGCCCACCAACGCCGGGTTGAACGGGTTGTTACCGATCCCGCCGAACGCCATTTTGCCCACGCCGATCGCCACGATCGCTCCGACCACAACCTGCCATAACGGTATGCTGGCGGGTACGTTAAACGCCAGGAGCATAACGGCAACCACCGCCGCGCCATCGCTGACGGAGGCCGTCCCGCGGCGAAACATATAACGCACCACCAAGTGCTCCACAGCCACGCTGGCGCCTACAGCGACGAGCGGACCCACGGCGGCGCGTATGCCGCAAAACCACACGCCCACGAGCGTGGTGGGTATCCAAGCCAGCGCCACCCTCCCCATCATCCGGGATACCGAATCCGCGCCTCCTCTCTGCGGTGGCCGGGCCCCGCCCAGGGACTGGTCAGTTGCTTGTGTACTCATATCAGCTCACTTTCCCGCTCGGGCAGTAGCCCGGCTCCGGCGGAGCGCCCCAACCTGCCCCTTGCCGAGCCGAATCCAGTCCAGGATCGGCCGGTTTGAAGGACACGCAAAGTTGCAGCTTCCGCATTCTATACAGTCCATAATCCCCTCCCGCTCGGCATCTTCCCACTTCTCGGCCTGTACCAGTTTCTCCAGGAGATACGGTTCCAGTCCCATGGGACACGCAGTCACACAGCGAGAACAGCGGATGCAGTTGCTCACCGTCCGTCGGCGAGCATCGGCAGCGCTCATGAAGATGAGTCCCCCTGATCCTTTGGTGATCGGCACATCGAAGCTGGTGATCGCTTTGCCGGTCATCGGCCCGCCCATAACAACTTTGGCGGTACCTTCCGGCATGCCGCCGGCGGCCTCCACCAGGGCGCTCACCGGGGTTCCGATACGGACGCGATAGTTTCCACCGCCGCCGGCGGCGACCAGCTCCTTGCCGGTGACGGTGACGATCCGCTCAATAAACGGCCGCCGTTTCTGCACCGCGTAGTAGACGGCAATGGCGGTGCTCACATTGCTCACCACGCATCCCACGTCCAACGGAAGCTTTCCGCTCGGCACTTCCCGGCCGGTGGCGGCCTGAATGAGTTGTTTTTCACCGCCCTGCGGGTATTTCACCTCGAGGGGAAGCACTTCGATCGTTCCTTCGGGGATCTCCCCGGCGGCGCTCAGCTCCGCGAGGCGCCCGCTCAGGTGCTCGATCGCATCGGGCTTGTTACCCTCGATCCCGATCCACGCGTGATTGACGTTGATCGCTTTCATGAGCAGCCGTGTTCCCACAATCAACTCGTCGGCGTGTTCCAGCATGAGACGGTGATCCGCCGTGAGGTAAGGCTCGCACTCAACGCCGTTAATCAGGAGCGTATCAACGCTTTTTCCCTCAGGGATCGAGAACTTCACCGCCGTGGGAAACGTCGCTCCCCCGGCTCCTACGATGCCGCCGTCGGCGATGCGCTGCACGATCGTGGCGGCATCGTGATCGATGGTGCTGATCACCTCCGGGCCGGTGTCGATCTGTTCATCCCATTCATCACCCTCTACGGTGATGAGAACCGCTTGGCGCCGATATCCCTGGGCATCCACTACGGTATCGATTTTTTTCACCTTACCGGAGACACTCGAATGAACCGGAGCGGAGATAAATCCCGCGGCCTTCGCCAGCAGGGTGCCCACTTTGACTTCACTGCCGCGCTCCACGACAATTTCCGCGGGCTTCCCAATGTGTTGCGACACGGGAATCGCCACCTGCTGAGGCGGCGCCACATCCACAATCGCCTTGTCGGCGGTGAGCTTGTTTTCCGGTGGATGAATCCCACCGAT
>CAZNRF010000384.1:0-3347 GCA_964575075.1 uncultured Spirochaeta sp.
TCGCCGTTGTCGTCGATTCCAATCGGCTCCCACTCCACCCCGGCTAAGTCTATGTCGGCGGTGAGGATGTAGTAGTCGTTGAGGCTCTCAAGGTCGTCGTCAATCGCCGCGAGTTCCGCGGCGGTGGAGACGGAGAAGACGTCCATCGGGTTCTCCGGAAGGTAGAGGGTTACCGTTTGACCTGCGGAGCTGTTCCCTTCGGTGTCCACGGACTTGCCGACGACCGTATACTCCGCGTTGTTAGTAAGACCGGTAATGTCGTGCGCGGTCGTCCCCTTTGGGACGGTGACGCCGGAGGTGCCCCCGGGCGTCCAGGTGAGGAACAGATGATCGTAGTCCTCGTCCCCCGGCTCCTGCCAGGTGAGGCTGATCTCTCCCGCTCCGACCCGGGTAAGGGTCAGGAGCGGGTCGCCGGGTGCCACGGTGTCGCCGGGCGCGGGGTCGTCCCCGCCGTCGGAAGCTCCTCCATCCCCGCCGGTGGGCTCCGAGAGAGAAGTTGGACATCCGGTGAATAGGAGCGTTGCGAGGGCTACGACAACAAACAGCGCCGCTCCAGCGATTACACGATGGATTACGTTCTGCATTCTTTCCCCCTCTAGGTCGATCTAACTACTGTTCGCTTGGACCTTTGCCGAAATTGTAGGCGCCCCCGTCGAAAACCGACATTGTACGAAGGTACTAGAGGGAAGACATTTATCTCTTTTCTCTTAAATGATGGTGACGAAGATTTGAGCCGACGATGGGGGATCACTGATAAGTAAGTGGTATGCAGGCGACCCTCTGCACTCTCCGGCAGAGTGCATAGTGCATAGCCGGCAAAAAGCTCACATCAGCCGGGGGCACCGTCCGCTGCGCGCGGCAGGGTAATGGTGAAGAGAGCGCCGTCTCGGTTTTCGGCCGTTATGGAAGCCCCAATTTGCTCGCACAACGAGTAAACCAGTTGCGTTCCGAGAGTAGGAGCTGCGGCGGTTTTATGTGTTTCGGGCAAGCCTGGGCCGTTGTCTCGGATCACCAGGGTCTTTGCGCCGGCGCTTTCCCGGAAATCGGCTGTGATACGCAAGCTTTGCGTTTCAGGCGGAGCATGCTGATGATTATCTGCATGTTGTTTTTTACCCGATGATGGACTTCCTGCAGGCGAGTAGCCTTTTCCTGAAGACTCCTCTGGAGAGTTAGTTGTAATTCTTTCATCTCGGTTACATCCCGATCTATACCTACGATCTCCTTACTCCCGCGATCGTAAATAGGAGAGAGAGTGGTTTGGTAGTGCCCCACATCTCCGGTTTCAGTTGTTGCGCCCCATTCGTAGCTCACCGACTCTCCGGACTCCAGACAAGAGGCAGCTCGGCTCGCGTGGGTTGCGCCAACCTCCGGTCCGTAGACCTCCAGCGGAGTCATCCCAACGATGTGTCTCCCGAAACGGCTCAGGGCTTCCATCCGGCCGTCGTAAACCTCGGTAAAGCGCAAGTCCGGACCAATTGCGTAAACGGCATCATTGATCGAATAGACAAGGCTCTCAAATCGGCTCCGATTGGCGTCGGCCCGCTGCCTCTCTTGGTCAAGATAGAGTGCCAGCAAGCCAAGTCCGGCGGCCATGGATAGGGCAGCTCCTATCGCATAGCCCCACATCGCGGCGTCGGGTATATGTCGGAGAAAGGGATAGTCCAGCTTATGTAACCCCCAGACGACGAAAACCACCACTACGAACACTCTCCCGCGTTTGTCAAAGCGCGTAGCTCTTGCGTATACTCCGGCAATCGCAAAGTTTGCGAGGGCCAAGTACCCGAATACTGGAAGAAGAAGCGATACTCGCGAGAGAGTGAAAGTTAAACCGATTGTAATCCATATAGCCACGGCGGCGGCCGGACCGAGCCAGAGCAGCGGCGGATCGCGATCGGGATAGGCGTGCGCTCGAGCTCCCCAGAGCAAAAAGAAGCCGCTGGCGATCGTCACGACCTGGTGTATCCAGAGGAGAAAGGCGACATTGGGAGCAGCCAACATTGCAAGGGCCGCAACAAACCGGACGGTATAGAGGTACCAGGCCAGCATCCAAAGAAGCAACGCTCGGGAGCGGTTAACCGACAACAGGTACGTGTGAACCAGGGCGAGGAGAAGGGAAGAGGTGAGGGTCATTACGATTTGCGGAACAAGCGGATTGGTGCTCAACAGATTTCCCTTCATCTTTAATTAAGGTCCGGCACTGAAAGCATAGTCCTGACCACCGCTAAGCTGAAACTTTTCGATCTCCTCGGGAAATGGTACTAAAGCGCGTCTTCCATTACTCTCTACTCCACAGGGCCCTCGTAGGTAAGAATGCACGCCACGGACGGTGCGGATAGCCCATACAGGAGAATCCGCCGTGACCGCCGTGGACCAGGACCCCGAGATCGACATAGTCCTAATGGACATAGACCTCGGCACCGTTATAGACGGCCCGGAGGCGGCGCGGAGGATACTCGAATTACGGGAAGTGCCCATCGTGTTTGTCTCCTCCCACTCGGAGCAGTCCTACGTGGACCGGGTGGGGGCGGTCACAAGATACGGCTACACCGCGGATGAGGCGCTGGGCAAAAACCTCCTCGATCTTATTATCTCCGACTCTTCGCGCGGAGAGGTGTCCGACGCCATCCACTGCAGCGCAGAAACGGGCGAGCCGATCCCCGCCGGAGAGCTCGAGCTCAAGCGAAACGACGGCAGCCCCGTTGACGTCTATTCCAGTCACGCCGTATTGCGTTATCCCGATAGAGAGACGGAGGTCTTCTGCCTCGACGTTGACATAAGTGAGCGAAAGGCGATGGAGCGCGCATGGCCCCTGGCGGCGAAACGGTGTGCGGTTCATGTTCGGGGTTATGGACAAGATAAGGTAGTAGATTGCAAGATGACTCAGGAGGAGCAGTGCTATGGCGACTGTCAGCATATACCTCAATTTTTCCCGGGAGACCGAGGAGGCCTTTGGCTTCTACCAGTCGGTGTTTGGGGGGGAGTTTGAAGGTGGAATCATGCGGTATTCGGATATGCCCCAGGAGGAGGGACAACCGTCGCTTCCTGTGGAAGACCGGAATCTTGTAATGCACGTATCTCTGCCGATTCTCGACGGGTTCCGGCTTATGGGTTCCGACGTGCCGGAATCAATGGGGTATACGGTACGGAAGGGCAACAACGCTTATATCAACCTGCAGCCGGATACCCGGGAGGAAGCGGACCGCCTCTTCAACGCCCTCGGTGACGGCGGAGAGGTTGAAATGCCGATGGCAGACATGTTTTGGGGCGACTATTTCGGGTCTCTCACCGACAGGTTTGGTGTGAAGTGGATGGTTGCCTGCGCGGGCAAATGATGGCTGCTATGCCGA
>CAZNRF010000385.1:0-3343 GCA_964575075.1 uncultured Spirochaeta sp.
CCACGTTGATCTCGAGCTCAATATTGAGGCGCCCGAACCGTTCCGTGTCAACCGGTACACGACCATCTCCCAGTGGCAGAAAGATGATTGGTTCCCCTAATTGAATAGGGAGTGTCGTAAAAGAGGTGCGATAGTCCGGCTCATCGAGGTCACCGTCAGAACTCAACCAGGTCCGCCCCTGTGCCACCAGCATGAGTTCTCCGTCACCCTCATAGTACGGCGTGAAGTCCGCCACCACCGAGATATTGCTTCCTTCCAACTGGACGCGTACCGATCGGCCGCTGATTGTGACGCGAGTGAGGTCCATGGTCCACACCGTTTCGTTCTGGTCCTGATCGATAATGCGCGCATTTATGTGCAGCGTTAGTGCGCCGCTAAGCAGGTCTTCCAAGGACTCATCGAGATCGGAGGGAGATTCCTGGGCGTCAATCAATGGTAACGTAAGTCCTACCGCCAAGACTGACGCGAGCGCAAATCGTCCCAGGCCACGTTTCATTCCTCGGATTCCTCCAAGGGCGTAATCTCGAGGTCTTCATCGGCGACGGCGCCCTCTTCCCCCGGTAAATCAGGCCGCAGGAAGACCGGTTCCCCGCGAAGCTGAAACTGGGCGGTGTCAGGCAGCTGAATGGTCACCGTCTCGACCGATTGCCGTTCGTTGAGCCACTGCAGCAGCTGTTCCGTCTGATCACCGTCTACGTTGACCTGTACGTTTACTGATTCCGCCCGATCCGCGACGGTGCCGGCGGAGGGCTGTGCCGATCCGGCAGCTACCGGTGAACCGGGGACCGCGAATCGGCCCGCCAGGATAACTGCAAACAGCATGATAGCGATCATCGCCGTGGCAGCCACCGGCATCGGAATTGTCACGGAACGTTCCCACCAGGCCCGCTGATCTCTTTGGTGGACGGCTCGGATTGAACGCTCGAGGCGCAGGCGGACGCGCTCTTGCGCCGCCGCTATCCGGTCATCGGAGACACGGGGAGCGACGAGCATGGCGTGAACCTGCTTAGCCCGGGCATATTCCTTAAAAACCGGGGAACCTTCACGCAGCGAGGCGGCGAGCTGCTGAGCATCATGGGGCGATAGCTCGTCGTCCAGGAGAGCGGACAAGTCCGCGGACGGTGAATTACTCCGGAAAATGGACATCCTCTGCCTCCAGTTCTCGCGCCAACCGTTCTCGGGCGCGGTGTACTCGCACCTTTACATTCCCAACACTGATTCCCAACGACGCGGCGATCTCATCGTAGGATAGCCCCCCATACTCCTTCAAGACGATCACATCCTGTAGCGTCTTGGGAAGTCGGGAGACCGCCTGACGAACCAATTCCGCGGTCTCCTCTTGAAGAACCTCAGCATCAGCGTGTTGCTGCGGGCGCTCAGGTTCATTCCACGCTTTCTGATAGGCAGTACGCTCCCGGCCCTGACGTTTGGAATAGTTGAACGCCAGGTTTTTGCCCACCCGAAGCAACCAGTATCGCGCCTGGGTAGCGTCAGGAAGGCGAGCGCTGTGCTTGTAAAACCGGATGAATGTCTCATGACAGATCTCTTCCGCTGTTCCTTCGTCGCCGGCGATGCGCAAGACGACGCGGTAGAGAACGGGAAAGGAGTCTGTGTATACTTCGTCGAAGAACGCTCGTTCATCCCTTTTCATTGACATAACACACGGGAATACCAAAAGGTTACAGATGTTGAAGCGCTCTGCCCCTTCAGCTATTCTGAACTGAGTGAGCAACGTACAGCGCTACCTGGAAAAATTCAAGCTGACCTGTCCGGTACAGTTTGACCAACCCCTACGTGAGTTCACGACGTTTCAGGTGGGAGGCCCGGCGGATGTCCTTGCCCGCCCCCGGACGGAAGCGCAGCTTCAGGAGATCCTCAGCGCCGTGAGGGGTGAAGAAACTCCCGGGGAAGATCCGATTCCGCTATGGGTTCTGGGCGGCGGCGCCAACATCGTTGTCAGTGATGCCGGAATTCGCGGGGTGGTGGTATATCTGGGAGACCTTGCGGATATATCCTCGTCGGGGTCGGTTGTGTCCGCGCAAGCCGGCGCGGCGATTAGTGATGTTGCCGCCTATGCCGCGGATCGTTCATTGCAAGGGCTGGAGTTCATTTATGCCATGCCGGGAAGCGTGGGCGGCGCTGTCTGGATGAACGCCCGATGCTATGGCGGAGAGATTTTCCCGGTGCTGCGGCGCGTCCATTACGTCACCCGGTCCGGGAAAGCCGGCACCTATACACCCCGCCAGGAAGACTTTGGGTACAAGATCTCGCCGTTTCAGGACGGGACGCGTATCATTACGACCGTAGAGTTCGGCTTGACCGCCGCCCCGGGTCAGCGAGACTCCCTATGGCGGATCATGCGGGAGCATGAAGCAGACCGTCGGAGCAAGGGACACTTTGCCTATCCCTGCGCCGGGTCTATCTTCAAAAACGATCGCGCCTTCGGGCAACCCAGCGGCCGGATTATTGATGAGCAGGGGCTGCGTGGACTGACCCGTGGGGGTGCCCGGGTGAGCGAACAGCACGGCAACATAATCGTAAATACCGGCGGCGCCACCGCATCGGATATCCGCGAGCTGGTAATGGATGTACAGACACGGGTATTGGAAGCCACCGGATATCATCTGGATCCGGAAGTATTATTCGTCGGCGATTGGTCATGACCAACGGAGGAATCCATATATGCAAAGCACCCTGGACAACCTACGAGAGTTCATTCATGACCTCAACGATGAGCAGTTATACCACATGGTCATGGATATGCCGATCCATGAAATTGTCGCTCTCTGGGAAGATCTGGACGATGGAGAGGCGATCAACCTCTTCGTGCTGCTGCCGATCGACAAAAAGGCGGAACTCATTACCGAATTGGGAACCACCGATCAGGAGTGGCTCATTAAGAACCTTCCTCTCGACAACGCCCGGGAGATCTTTGAGAAGGTAGAGCCCGACGACCTGGTCGATATCATTCAGGAATTGAATCCGGAAGTTCGGGAAAACGTCTGGCAGAGTCTCAGCGATGAGGCGCGCAGTCAGATGCAATTCCTCCTTCGGTTCGACGAGGAACACGCTGCGGGCATCATGACCACCCGCTACCTGGCGATCCGATCCAACGTGAGTGTGGGTCAGGCGTTGGCATTTATCCGGGTCAACGCCCGTCGGGTGGAAACGATCTATTACATCTACGTGGTAGATACCCTCAAACGACTGCAAGGAGTGGTCAGTCTCAAAGATCTCCTGTTCAATGATGATTCCCGCCGGATCGACGAGGTAATGGCGCATAAAGTGGTGAGCGTCCCGGAGAACGCTGATCAGGAGGAAGTGGCCAAGACCGAACTACTGG
>CAZNRF010000386.1:0-3336 GCA_964575075.1 uncultured Spirochaeta sp.
CCTATGATTCCCGCGCCGGCATCGATGCCGGTAATCTCACCGTCCAGCTCCTCGTACGCCTCATCACTGCGCAGATCGGAAACCGTTTCAATTCCCGCGTCGACCATGTACTGGGGAACGACCAAGCCGCTCACCGCGTCTTCGTAAATCACGCCCAAATCAACGAGGGAATCCCCAAGCTCATCCATGTAGGAGGCGTGAAGGCCTGGAAGCCACGCTTCCATGAACGCATCCATGTCTCCGGTTGCAACCGCTTGGTAGGCCGGCCCCACATCAGCAGCAACGATCTCTACCTCGAAGCCCATTTCATCTTCAAGAATGGCTTGCGCCAGGTGGGTATAAGCTACCCCCTCTTCCCAGTTGACGTAGGTGAGGCGAGCGGTCTTGTCTGCCTCGCCGGAGCCGTCCTCACCCTGGCCATTGGCAAACACCATCGGCGCCAGGAAGGCGAGTGCGATCATTCCAATTAAAATACGTCGTACGTTATGCATGAATCCTCCTCTTAGGTGTGCGAGCACCTAATTCTCTCTTCTTGAGCCGAGCACGATGCATCGGCCTCTAAGCTGACCGCGCATGCAACGCAGTCATGTATCATTACGATATGAAATTTCGGTCCTTACGTCAACAACTATGTTGCACTCTATGTAGTTTCTCCGTAGAAAACCCACCGAGACTTCTGATGAAGAGATATTGAAACTCCAATTATTGCTATTATAATGAAATATCTTCGCTCTAATCCTGCTATTATCTTGGCACCTCCCTCACAACGCAGAAATCAGCTACATCCTTTAAGCCGCACTCTAAAGAATCGTACACGTTCAAACTCCTCATGAGCGCTTTGCAATTTGCGAAGCGTCTCTGGTATCGACGAACAGATTGTGGTATGACAACCACCATGCGTGTGGCATGTTTGGACCTTGAAGGAGTACTCGTACCGGAAATCTGGCAGGCGGTAGCCGCAACCACGGGAATCGCCGAGCTAAATCTCACCACGCGAGACATACCGGATTATCACGAGCTCATGCGTCGGCGGTTGCGGATCCTCGACACTCATGGCGTCACTATAGATCAAATTGAATCGGTCATCGGCACACTCACACCTCTTCCGGGCGCACTGGACTTTATGAAGGAGCTCCGGTCGCGGACACAGGTGGTTATCCTTTCGGATACCTATCAGGAATTCGCCTCACCTCTGATGGCGCAGCTGGAATGGCCTACCCTGTTCTGCAACTCCCTCACCATCGATGAAGAGGGCAGGATTCGCGATTACCATCTCCGGCAGGATCAGGGGAAACTGCACGCGGTTCGGGCATTCAAGAGCATGAACTTGTCCGTCTTTGCCGCCGGCGACTCCTACAACGATCTATCTATGATCGTCGAGGCCGACGCGGGAGCGTTTTTCCGGCCACCGGACTCGATTGTTCAGGAGAATCCACACATACCGGTGGTCCAGGACTACGACGGACTATTGGAGTTCCTTCTCTCATAGCTGACACTACCGGTCCAAAATACTATACTCCTTGGTGATGCGTTCCGATGACTCCGGGGACCAAATTCGCCAGCGAGCAGAAGAAATCGCCCGGCAAAAAACCGAACCGGGAGACTCGCCGCAGGACAAGCTCATCTACGAACTCAACGTTCACCAGATCGAGTTGGAAATGCAGAACAGCGAGCTCCAAACCTCACAGCAAGAGCTTCAACGCGCGCGTCAGCGGTACGAGCAGCTCTTTGATTTCGCGCCGGTGGCGTATTTTGTCTTCAACCAGGAAGGCTCGATTTTTCAGGCAAACCACGCCGCCGCCACGCTGTTGCACGCGGAGCGGGCCTACCTGGATCGCAAACCGTTTGTTGTCTTTCTCCCGCAAGAGTATCACACCTCCTTTTTCACCCATCTGCGGCGGGTGTTCGAATCGGGGCACCGACAAACGGCGGAGGTACAGATAAAGAATCGCAGCGGGGATACCACGTGGGTGCGTCTCGAAAGCCGAGGACAGGAGAGCGTGAAAGGTCAGCTCCAATGTCTCACCACCGTGGTTGACCTTACGGATCGGAAACGCATCGAGGATGATTTGATCCTTGCCCGGGACGATGCAGTCACTGCCAGTCGTGCCAAAAGCGTCTTCCTGGCAAACATCAGCCATGAAATCCGCACGCCCATGAGTGGCATCCTCGGTATGAGTGAGCTTGCCTTGGAGCAACACGCGGAAAATGAGGAGCTCGCCCGCTATGTAACGACAATCCACAGCGCGGCCCGATCGCTGTTGTCAATTCTGGATGATGTGCGCGACGTATCACGTATCGAGTCGGACCAGGTCGATATAGACCGACGTCCGTTCCGGGTCGCAGAGTTGCTCTCCATGGTAGAAGCGATGTTCCAGCCGATTGCCGCACAGAAGCGCCTCACACTGTCGGTGGAGACTCCGCCGGAGATGACGGAAATTCTCGTTGGAGATCGGAATCGAATTCGCCAGGTGGTGGTCAACTTGATGAGTAACGCTATGACGTTCACCGAGACGGGAACGGTAACGGTACGACTTCGGGAAGATGAAGTATCCGACGCGGTGCGGGAACTCACCTTCGAGGTCGCCGATACCGGCCCCGGAATTTCGATGGTGGAGCAGCGCCGCATCTTCGAATCGTTCAATCGGGCGATCCAGGACAATGACGTGAAGTACGAGGGACGCGGCGTCGGGCTTGCAATTTCACGTCGCCTTGCTCAGCTCATGGGAGGGCAGCTGTACTTTGAGACGGTTCCCGGCTCGGGCTCCCGCTTCTTTTTTTCCGTGCCGCTGGAGCTTCCCGCCACCGATCCTACGGAGACCGCCGCAAAGATTCCATCCGGCGGGGGCATAGGCGACCAGGGACGCATCCTCGTGGCTGAGGACAACGCGATCAATCTGCTGGTCATTCGGACCGTCCTGGAAAAGGCGGGGTATCAAGTAGTCTCGGTTGGAAACGGACGAGATGCTATCGCTCGCCTCGAGAACGATCGCTTTGATCTGGTTCTGATGGATATATCGATGCCCGGGATGGACGGTATCGCGGCGACGCGGTCGATTCGGGCGCGGGAGGGAGACAGTTCGATTCAGTGGGATATACCGATCATTGCCATTTCGGCCCACTCCATGAAGGGTGACCGGGAGCGATTTCTGGAGGAAGGAATGAATGACTACATCAGTAAACCCTTTGTGCGGGAGACGATTCTGAGCGCCGTTCAAGCCCACATCGAGGGCCCAACAGAGTGACCACAGACCAGTCATCGTTCCGGATTGTAGCGATCGGCGCATCCGCCGGGGGTCTTGAAGCGCTGGAGACGTTTTTTGACCACATGTCCGC
>CAZNRF010000387.1:0-3308 GCA_964575075.1 uncultured Spirochaeta sp.
TGGTAATCCACGCAACCAGATCAGCCCCGGACCGCCGGAGGTCCTCGACGGTGCCCTCGTTCACGACCGCATAATCGTGCTCGATGGTGTCGACCATCACCTCGGACGGATGCAGGTCTTTGCTCCGCCCAGGACGATACACGCGAATGATCTTGCCGCCGAGGTCGCGGATTGCGTATTCCTCGTCGGGGAATCTGACGTCCGGCACGATCATGTTTCCGTCGCAGCGCTCGTACTCCATCTGCATACGCGAGATCCAAAACTTATCGGTGAACCCGGGTATCATGTCCGGCAGTGCCCGACGGAAGACCTCGGTGCCGATCACCTGCATGGCGCGCCGTGGTGATATGCCCCAGCGCTCGTCAGTGACCTCTTTCATGAGCTCGATCCGGTCATCGTCCCAGTCGAACAGAACTTTACACGCCTGCTTGATCGGGTCCGCGAGTGCGTACCGGGTCCAGCCCTGATCTACGAAACACTGGGCCAGCGTGTCCTTCCCGGCTCTCTTGAGCCCGGTGATACCTATGATCATGCGTGTACCTCCTCAGCGACCGACCACAGCCACTCTGTAAACCCGTCCTGGTCAACGATTCGCCCGTCCGTGACACTGGGAGACTTGGCCTTCTCGGCCTCGATCCACTTTGAGTATTCCATGTAGTGAACCGTAGGACGGAAGGTGCCGGGGACCCTCCCGGTCGCCCAGCACCACGCCACGAATCGTTCGTTCCAGCCGTGAGACGCCCACGACGAGCGAAACTCCTGCATAGTCATCTGACTACTCCTCGGCCTTCGCCTTGAGCTTGTCCTTTGCGGTCTGAGCTGGCTTCTCCTGGCCGGCGCCCTCCGGTTCGAACCAGTCCCCCACCTGCGAGTAGCCGTCTTTCACCGAAGTGTAGATCTTTCGGAGTGTGACGAGCTCCTGGGAGATCGTGGACTCAGCGTCCAGCCGATGCCCCAGCCGCCGCTCTATCTGCGCTTTGGTGACGCCCAGCTCATCGAATGCCGCGAGCATCTTGGTTATTTGCTCGGCCGGGGCCCCCATCGCGTGTTTGATCGTCTCATCACACTGCTTGACCGCCGCGTCGATCACGTCGCCAGGAATGAGCGAGAGGATCGCGTTCCGCATCCGTCGGGCGCCCTGGTTGGATATCATCTCGTAGATGTCGCGGGAGTCGGTGAGCGCCACCTTGCCCTTTTTGGTGTCGCGGGAGTGCGGCACGGTGAACACCTTGCTGGCTCGTGTGTTCGTCTCCAGATCCCACGCATACGCTTCGACCTCGCTTTCCCGATCACGCCGGCCGATCTCGCGTACACCGAACTGGAGGTTGCCCCAGTTGCGCGCCAGGGCCTCCGCGAGACGGATCGAGGGTCCTGATACCTGCTGGCCCCCGCGGGGGTATGCGTAGACCGCCTGTTCCGCGAGAGTCGGACGCTGGCACTCCTGGAGGATGCGATCCATCGACTTGACCGGCTGGCGGGGATTCGCCATCGCCATGGAGACGGCGGCCTTCACTTCCGCGATCGCCCGTTCTCCCTCGGTATGTGCTGCGCTGGTGGTGGCCGCCGGAGCGCTGGCCCCGAACGGATTGTCCATCGTGGTGAGCTCTGTGTTATCTGACATGCTTACTTCTCCTGTTTTGGTTTGTAGCTGAGACGGAAAACGCGGGACTCATTCTCGCGCTTGTACTCGTCGTAGAGATCGGGATAGTCCTTCTCAAACAGCTTGGTATTGAACCGGCGCGCCGTCTGAGTCTTCCAGGTCGCGATCTTCTTCCCGTCGACCATGAGGGTGTCGCCGATGTCTTCCATCTGTTTCTTGAGCTCGAGCTCGAGCCGGTCTTTCTCGGACTCGTACTCTTTGATCTGTTGCTTGACCTCATAGAGACGCTCGGCGGTGGAGAGAGCCAGTGCGTTACCGTTCACCACCCCAGGACGGGTACTGGCCCACATCTGAGACGCCTCCTCTGAGCTCGATGGTGTCGGCGGGGTATCGCCCAGCACGTTCTCTTCCCAGAACCGGCGCTCGAGCTTAAATAGCGCCTCGATGAACTCGTCATCATGGAGGACGCTGTAGACCGCCATCTCTTGACCGGAGAACAGGACCGCGATATCGGCCCAGGTCGCCCCGACGATCCCCATGTAGTGCTGGACTTGCGCCATGTAGTAGTCGGGAATCTCGTCCGTTCCCGGCTCCCCCCAGTTGTCGCGCCGTCCAGTCGTCTTGACCTCGAGGATTCCCGCGGACTTCACGATATCCCGATCGATGTGTGCGCCGAGGAATGGATAGTAGGGATGCTTGAATAGCTTATTCGCCCGCCGGACCTTGTTCCCGGTGCGCTGCTGGTACTCTCGAGCTACGATCTCCTCGAGAATCTGACCCCAGTAAACCCGCTCATTCCCGCTCAAATCGGGGGACTGTTCACGCCCGGTCTTTTCCAGCCATAATTGATAGGCCGTTTTCCACGGTGATAGCCCCGCGATGACCGCCGCATCGGATCCGCCAAGATACCCGCGTCGGTCTTCAACGGGCGTTTCCGCGCCCCGCTCTTCCGTGACGTTCCCACTGACCACCTCGTCAACGACTGATTCTCCGCTTACGATAGTCGGGGCCTCGTCCGGGTCGTACAGATGTAGTTCCATTACTACTCCTTTCGTGCTTCACGATCTCGAGGAACGCCCGTTGATCGGCGCCCTCCTCACTCATCCCACCACTGAACTGATAGATGCCGGCGCGCTCGTAGAATCGGTAGAGCTCCTCTCCACTCAGATCCTGCATCGCCATCAGCTCCCATTTGTTCTTTGTGTCGATATCACCTCCCGGTAAAGTCGGGCCCGTGTTTGCCTCGCGCTTTTCACGCTCCGCGGGCCCATGTACGATCAGCCCGACCGATGCCCCCCATTGAGCCACCGGCCACCCTCTCGGTATCAGTTGCGCTGATACACCGCGTTGGCAATGGCCTCCAACGGAGCCACCATTGCCCAATAGGGGCGGCGGGAATTGCACCCACGACCTCTCGGTTATAAGCCGAGCGCTCTAACTACTGAGCTACGCCCCAAAGTCGCGGCGCTCGCCTGAGCGAATAGGGGAGAAACCTGGGATGAAAGCCCCCACCTATCTGACGCCGCGCGCCGTCTCTCCGGCTGTCTTTTTTGTCACCGCCAACGGCGGTCTGCGCGGTGCCGGAATCGAACCGGCAACAGGCCGCACCTTTATCAGTGGCGTCCTTCCGCGTCGCTACTTTTTTACATTCCGGGGAGGTATCAATCCCCCGGCGCAGTGAAAACGCATTCCCATCTGTACTACGTCT
>CAZNRF010000388.1:0-3302 GCA_964575075.1 uncultured Spirochaeta sp.
GCCAGTACTATCCCAATCCGCCCACCGGCTATGCGGCCACGGTGGTAGAGGGCAACACTGTGGGAGCCAGCGCCCACTGCCCGGGATGACGGATCGGATGACGGCTCGGGACACTTGCCGCGGGGTAAGCCGTTCCGCTACGCTCACCCAATGACCGATCAGGAACTTCAGGACCAGAAGGCGCTCATCGAAGCTCGCATCGCGGAAATCGAATCCTCCTTTGATTATCTCGCCGAAGAGACAAAAGCGATTGAACCGAGCGTCAGCCTCGGCCGTCTCACCCGGATGGAAGCGCTCAACGACAAGGGCGTCAATGAGCACGTCCTCGCCCAAAGTCGACAGACCCTGGCACGCCTGAAGAACGCCCTTACCCGCATCGACAAAGGTACCTACGGCGTCTGTGTACGATGCGGCACGGAGATCCCCCTTGCCCGCCTCCAGCACGTCCCGGAAGCACTTATCTGCGTGCCGTGCTCCGAGAAGAAGGCGCCGCGGCGGTAACAGTCCTTGGGTGTCAAGGTTGGTGTCGCTGTTATCCCCGGAGAACAGGTCTCGGACGGCGTCCTTTTCCTCTGAGTGAATTAACTTCCATCAAACCCCACTTTAGGGTAGAATTTGAGCATGCCCCGGATCAGTGAGTTCTTAGGAATCTACATCTATATGTATTTCTCTGATCACAACCCGCCTCATTTTCATGCAATCTACGGGCAGTTCGACGCCGAATTTGAGATCGATACCGGAGGGCGACTAAAGGGAGCCTTCCCTTCCCGCGCAGAGAAGCTCGTCAAGGAATGGTCATCGATTTATCGAGAACAGCTCAACGAGGACTGGGATCGGGCGAGGAATCATCAGCCTCTCAAGACAATACCGCCGTTGGAGTAGTGTGTATGAGTGACCAAATTCTCCATGTAAACAGTGCCCGGCATGTTCGCGACTACCTGCTCGAGATAACCTTCGACAATGGGACCAGTAAAACGGTAGATCTAGAACCATTACTTACGGGCGAGATGTTCGAACCGCTTCGTGATGTAGAGCAGTTCAGCCGCTTGACGATAGATCCCATCTCGAAAACGATCATGTGGCCCAACGGGGCCGACCTGGCGCCTGAAGCTCTCTATGAACTGCCGGCGGCGGATAGAGTGGCATAGCCTGCGCGGCCGGATACGCCGCGCAAATAATCAGTCGTAAATCTTCTTCACGCGCCCCACGTGTCCGGAGCTCAGTTTGACCTTGATGCCATGAGGATGGGTGGGGGAATTGGTGAGGATTCGTTCCACGATCCCCTCCGTGAGGGTGCCGGTGGCCTGATCCTGTTTGAGGACCACCGCCACCTGCTGGCCGATGCGAATATCCGCGCGCTTTGTTCCGTCCATGGGGATATCATGTGCCGGCCGGGCCAATCGGCGCAATAGACAGCGCAATAGACGGGGCAATACCCCGCGCGGTTGACGGGGTCCGCCACCGCCTCTACCCTTGCCGCATGGCTCTCCCGCATATCGACTACCACGCCGTGGTTGACGCCGCCACGCGGCACGAAACGGTTTGTCCCCTGTGTGCCGCGATCGACGAGGCGGAACGGGCGTTCTGGGATTCGGTCCTCTTCTCGCAGGTTGGAACCGAAGGGTTTCAGGACCAGTTTCTGGCCACCGACGGATTCTGCCGCCCCCACGCCCGCGATTTCGCCGCGCGCAAAGACGGCACCGCCGTAACGATGCTCTACGTCCCCCTCCTGCGCCATCGGAGAAACTGGATTTCCAGATCGAACCGTCCGGTTCTGCCGGGGCGCCACCCCTCCCGCCGAAGGGAACACCCCGCCGTCCGGGCGGGGCGGCGCGCCGGGCGGCACGCCTGCCTCCTGTGCGACCGCATCCACCACTGGGCCGACCGGTTTCTCATTAACCTGCTGCGCCACCAGCACGACGCCACCCTGCGCGCCGCCCTGGAGGCGGGAACGGGCCTGTGCGTGCCCCACTACCGCCGCCTCATGGAGCTCTCCGGCCGAGGGCGAGTACTGGGCCTACTCCCCGGCGGCCCGGAGCGGGTGCCCCGGGCGGCGCAGTGGCTGGAGACGCTCCACACTCAGCGCTGGGACGCGCTCACCGCGGAAGCTGAGGCCGCCGCCCACACCCGGGGCGACACCGTCTGGAAGCGCCTCATCGCCACTCTGGAGGGGGGCACCGGCTGGGAGTAGGCGGCGGGATATCTCCGGTGGCGGGGTGAGCCGACCCCGAGGAGCGGAGGCGCAACCCGGAACCGTGAGTTCAATATGGAATTTTACGAGAAGAGCGCCACGATCTCTTTTCGGTAGCGCTCGTTGATTACGTGGCGCTTGATCTCCTGCTTGGCGGACAGCTCCCGGCCCACTTCAAAGTCGTCGGGGATGAGGGTGCTGCGATAGATAAGCTCAAAGCCCTTAAAGCCGGTTCGGCGGTTTACCTGGCTACTGACTTCACTGGTGATCAGCTCGCGGATCGCTTCGTTCTCCAGGAGATCGGTGGTCTCCATGTAGGGCACGTGGTTTTCATCGGCGTAGCTGATAATTGCGTCCATGGCGGGGCAAATAAGCGCCGCCAGGTATTTCTGGTCCTGCCCCACCACCACGGCGCGCTCGATGTACTCACTCTCCTGCAGCTTCTGCTCGATCGGGAGGGGTTCGATGTTCTCACCGCCCAGGAGCACGATCGTGTCCTTGGCACGGCCGGTGATCTTGAGCTCGCCCCGGTGGGTGAGCATGCCCAGGTCGCCGGTGTTGAGCCATCCCTCCCGGTCGAGAACCGCTTCGGTGAGTTCCGGTCGCTTGTAGTACCCCTGCATAACCTGCGGGCCCCGGACGAAGATCGTCCCCATCTCTCCCCGGGGGAGTTCGGTGCCGTGCTCGTCGCGAATACTGCATTCGGTACCGGGCAGCAGCGTGCCCACCGTGCCGGGGACGGGCGTGAACTGACTACGGACCGCCAGGACCGGCGCCGTTTCCGTGAGACCATACCCTTCCAGCAAGAGCACTCCGGCGGAACCGAAGAACGCGTCCACCGCCGGGGGCAATGCGCCGCCGCCGGACACCCCGGCCACGAACCGGCCGCCGAGGCGCGCCTTGATTTTTCCAAAGACCAGGAGGTTTCCCAGCGCTTTCAGCGGCGTCAATAACAGCCACGGCACGAAGGCCACCACGGCGTCGAGGGTGCGATTGCGCGGTTTGAAGTCGGGGACGAGTCCCCGGATCATGTCGGTGAGGTGCTTGTGGGTCCCACCGACCGCCACGAAGAAGGAAAACAGCGCTTCCTTGGCGCCGCCCTGCGCTTTTA
>CAZNRF010000389.1:0-3301 GCA_964575075.1 uncultured Spirochaeta sp.
GCCGAAAACGGCCAAAAATGTATGTCATTGCAAAACAACGACTTATTTGCCGGAGACCGGACTTGAACCGGCACAGACTTTACAGTCCGGGAGATTTTAAGTCTCCTGTGTCTACCAATTCCACCACTCCGGCGTGGACTGTCGGGAGCCAATCTCCCTGACAGGGTGCGGCGCCATCTTAATCCGGCACATGGTGCCGGTCAAGAAGACCGCCGGCGAGTGAGCGGGGGATGCGGTGAACCGGTGCGCTGAATCACCCTTGAACCTCCAACGAATTAGCATCATGATCTCAGGTGTGAACAAAACGGAGTTTTGTGAGACCGACATTCGGACAAAGTTCATTACTCCATCGATTACCTTCGCCGGTTGGAATCCGATGTCCCAAATTCGGGAAGAGCTACAACATACCGCGGGTCGGGTCATGGTTCAGGGCAAGATCGCCCGCCGCCGCCCGGGTAAACGAGCCGACTACGTGCTTTTCTATAAACCAGGCATTCCTATCGCCATAGTGGAGGCCAAAGACAACACCCACTCCGTCGGCGCCGGCATAGAGCAGGCGATCGATTACGCCCGACTTGTCGATGTTCCCTTCGTGTACAGTTCCAATGGCGACGCATTTCTGGAGCGAGACCTCGCGGTGGCAGCGGCGCCGGCAGAGCGCGAACTCCCACTGACCGCCTTCCCCAGCCCCAAAGAGCGCTGGGCCCGCTGGAAAGGGCACGCTGCGGTGACACCGGAACAGGAACAGCTTGTCCTGCAGGGCTACTACACCGATGACAGCGGTAAGGCGCTTTTGGATAAGTTTCAGGATTCCAAGCTCTATTTCACAATCGTGGACTTCCGACGCGCCACCAACCTCTTCGCCGATCCCGACTTCGACGGTGACCCGGAAGTGGTCTACGAGCCGGATGATGATGAGGGTCTAGAGGAACCTGACACTTCTGCTGAGCCCAACTCGGATACCACCGACCACCCCGAATCGGGGGAAGGGGAGGGCGATGATCCGGACACCGGTGACGACCAGACTTCACGCCGCCGCTACATCGTTGATGGCGTACCGGTGGATGTCACCCACGAGCGCGTCCAGTACCTCGATGAGCACGGCAAACTAATCACCGAGTCGCTACAGGACTACAGCCGCAACAGGATTCTCGATACCTACCACTCCCGGGACGAGTTCCTGGCCGCCTGGAGCTCAGCGGATCGCAAAGCCCTCATCATCGAGGAATTGGCCGAACACGGCGTGATCCTGGAGGCGCTCAAAGAAGAAGTCGGCGCCGACTACGACGAGTTCGACCTGGTCTGCCACATCGCCTTCGACGAGCCGCCCAAGACGCACCGGGAACGTGCCGCCGGTCTCAGGCAAAGCGACGACTTCTCCCGCTACGGCGATACAGCCCGCGCCGTCATCGACGCAATCCTCGACAAATACGCCGCCGACGGCATCACCACCATCGAAGATACCGCCGTTCTGCGCCTCCCGCCGGTTTCCCATCTCGGGAGTGTCAAGGAACTGGTCAAACCGTTCGGCGGCACTCGGGACGGCTTCCTCCAGGCGATCCGGGATCTGGAAGCGGAGCTGTATCGTGAGAGCGATGAAGGAGACGTTGCGTGATTCCCGACTATGAAACGCTGATGCTGCCGATACTCAACGCGCTCTCTGACGGCCAAACGTGGCGAACCCGCGAGATCGTCGCGCGGATGGGTGAAGAGTTCGAGCTTTCAGAAGACGAGATGCGCGAGATGATCCCCAGTGGCCGCGCAAAGCTGATCCAGAACCGTGTCGGGTGGGCGTGCACCTATCTGCGAAAGGCAGGGCTCATCGAGTCGGTCCGGCGCGGTCACAATCTCATTACCGAGGCCGGTCGCAAGATCCTGAACGATCCGCCGGAACGAATCGACAATACATACCTGACGCAGTTCTCCTCGTTCCAGGAGTTTCGTGAGAAAGGTGATCTTGCCGCGGCACCCGATGCTGTCACAGCCATTGCTAACGATGACTCACAAGGAGCAGCGGCGGAACACGGTACCCCCGATGAGATCATCCACGCCCAGACCACCGTCCTCAACGCGGCGCTCCGCAAAGACCTCACCGAACAGGTGCTCGCGATGGACCCGGATCAGTTCGAACAGCTGGTGGTGGATCTCCTCGTAGCTATGGGCTACGGCGGATCCGTCGTCGATGCGGGGCGGGCAATGGGACGGTCCAACGACGGTGGAATCGACGGCGTCATCAAGGAAGATGTTTTGGGTCTGGACACAATCTACATTCAAGCCAAAAAGTGGAAGAATACCGTCCCCATCAAAGAAGTCCGAGACTTTGCCGGCGCACTCCTTTCCAAGCGATCCGTAAAGGGCGTCTTCATCACTACCAGCGCATTTCCATCCGGCGCCCACGACTTCGTCGCCTCCATCGATCGTCGGATTATCCTGATCGACGGAGAACGACTCGCCGACCTCATGATTCAGTTCAACCTCGGCGTCTCCGTAGCAGAGACCATCGAGTTGAAAGAACTGGATTACGACTACTTTGGGAATTGAACTATTCGCGAATCACGAATAGACTAAAGGTATGAGTCTGAACCTGAAACCGCAAGACGTTCTTGTCCTCCTCAAGCTCGTCGCCATCGGTGATCGAACCTGGACGTACTCCAGTCTGGCCGGAGAGCTCAGCATGAGCGCCTCAGAGGTACATGCTGCCATCACCCGCGCCCAGGGCGCGCGCCTTTACGCGGATGTTCTGCGCACCGTCATGCATCCTAATCTTCTTGAGTTTCTCGTCCATGGTGTGCGCTACGCCTTCCCCGCGGAACTCGGCACCCCTGTGTGGGGCATCCCCACCGCGCACGCTGCTCCGCCGCTGAACGGTATAATCGTCGCCGATGAACCGCTGCCACCGGTGTGGGAAGCTGTGGACGGAACCACCCAGGGTATCTCCGTCACACCACTGTATCGCTCCGTTCCAGCGGCGGCTCACAGGGATCTATTCCTGTACGAACTCCTCGCCTGCGTTGACGCACTGCGGATCGGACGCGTCAGGGAACGAACGGCCGCGGCAGAGGTGCTTCGTTTTCGAATCGCAGGACAGGAGGGGGTGTGAACCTATTGAATGCAGCCCATTCTTTTCGTTCGGGACCGAGATACTACCGGAACCTTGTAAGACAGCATTTTCGCCGTTATAATAGCCAAATGTTATGTTTTTGCGCCAACACAATGGCGCAATGCAGGTCATTTGCCCAATGATCACGCGAACGCTGGCAAAAAACATCTCTAAAAAGATGCACCGCGGCAAGGCGATCAT
>CAZNRF010000390.1:0-3287 GCA_964575075.1 uncultured Spirochaeta sp.
CGCGCGGCAGGAAACGCTACTCTCTACTATACTCAAGTGAAATACCTGCGCCGGGCCAAGGACGGACCGACGGGACTCGTGCTGCCCACGCAGGAGAAGAATCTCACCGTTGATCTTGACGAGGAGCGGTGGTCACGACGCGGGGTCGGCACCACCCTTGGCACCTAATGGAGTGCACCAATGATGATCCGCGCGATGGTGGCGGACGGCGTCTTCTACACCGCCGACGCCGCCACGCTGAAAGATGAGTTGAACCGCGCTTTTCGCGAGGTCCGTGTCCCACGACGGGATGCTCGGGTTGTGGTGGCTCCCCACGGTGCCTACGAGATCTCTCTGCCGTACGTGGCAGAGAGCCTTTCCTCGGCGGCGGAGACGTCTCCGGAGTGCGTGGTGATTGTAGCGCCCCCCAGCGGTACCGGTCGGAATGTGCTTCTGCCAGAGTCTCACGCCTTCGAAACACCCTTTGGCGCCGTACCGGTGGACCAGACGGTGTGTACCGCACTGCTTGACGGAGAGATCGTCCTCGCTGATGAGATCGCCCATCTCCAGGATCACAGTGTAGAGGTGATGCTCCCGGCGCTGCACCATCTTTTCGGTCCGGTACCGATCATTCCGCTGCTGGTGGGAGCGCTCCCCTGGGAAGCGTTGATCCGGGTCCAGCGCGTACTTACCGACGCGATCGGAAGCCGTTCCGCACTGGTAGTGGCCGCAGCCAATCTCAGTGGCTTCGTGAGCCCCAACGAGGCTGACGCGCGGGCGAGGAAGCTGATTCGGCTCTTGTTGACCGGCGGAGGGAGCGCGATTCTCTCCCGTATAGATACCCTGGAGAACCCGCCACGGTCTCTGCCCTCACTGGTATTGGCACACCTCCTCGCCGGCGAGGACACTCGCCCTGAGATCCTGAGTCGTGGTACCTTCGAAACCGACTTTGACGGTGAGGTGGGTAGCGTCGTGTTTGCATCGGTAGCCTATCTTCCAATTTGAGGAAACGTGATGGACATTGAAAGACTAAGCACCGATCGCCTGCTGGTGGTGTTGGATGGCGAGCAGCGCCTCGCGGTACGTACCGGCATCCCTGCTCGGGGATTCGCCGCGCAGCGGGTGAGTGCTGCAGCTCCGTCGGGAGGACAGATTGTTACCGGAGACCGCTTTGAGTCGTGGCCGATAAAGCGCTTGATCGAGCACGAGGGAGAGTTCTACCTGTGCGGTCCGAACCGCGATGGTCACTCTCTGGCGGAGCACCTCTCCGCCGCGCCACTGAACAGTCCCGGGTGGATTCCGGGATTTCTTCGCGCCTGTATCTCCGCGTTTCAACATGAGGACGTATCACTGGCCAACATCACGACATCTTTAGTTGGCCCGTCCGGGGAGGTTCTTTTTCTCTCCCGGGACCTGGCGCAGGAGATCAACAAGCACCTTCCCCTTCCGCAGCGCCGCATAGCGCATTTCCCTTACCGACTGGAGCGGCCCGGGAGACTCGATACCGAGGTGTATCAGGTGCTGGCGATTCTCTATCACGCCCTCTCAGGCGTCCCGTTGTGTACCGAGCAAGAGGCGAACGCCTCAGCCCGCTGTCATTCCACCGCCCTGGAGAAGTCCCCGCTGCACGTACACCGTCCTGAATTGAACAGCACGCTGTGCTCCCTTGTTGAAGACGGGCTTACTCGCAGTGAGGTCCGCACGGCTGAGCTCCTGCCGCACATTCTGGAGGTGGTCGAAACGGAGGGTATCATCGATACCACCGACGAACAGGAGATGGCCACGCGTCGGGCGGCTGCTGAGGAACGGGCCACGCGGAATCGAGCGGGAAATCGCCGACAGGAGTTCTTCCGTACCCATGGGCGGACGCTCATCCTGGCAACTCTGGCACTGATCCTGGTGCTCTACCTCCCGGTGACGATCATTCGAAACCGACTGGCCCCACCGGCCACCGCCGGGATGGGGCCCCGGGAGGTGGCAGAGACGTACTATGAGGCATGGAACGAGCTTGATCACATCCTCATGGAGGATACCCTGGCCCGAGGCGTGGCGCGTGGGACGATCAGGGAAGTGACCAACGTGTATGTGATCGACCGTGTACAAACCGCCCAGCAATGGGAAAGCGTACTCATGCAGGCGGACGCGTGGCTGGATGCGGGGCGCCCGGAGGGACGCATGCCCTACGGCATCGTCGACCTCACCACCCAACTCCTCAGCCAGGGAAGGGATACGGCGGAAGTGCGAGCGGAGTACGAGATTTGGCGCCCCGACAACGCCGAAGGGCGGGAGGGCGCAACCGATACGGTCGCGATCCGATCCCGCGTAGTAGACCGCCTCACCCTTTCACCCACCAACCACGGATGGGAGATCAGTGAGATTCGCACCACGACCCGGTCCGAGGAGGACGTTCCGGTCAGTCTCCCCCAATCAGACTGAACAGGTATGAGATAAGCCCGGAGGTGATAAAGACGCCGCCACTTGCCATCGCCGCCACCCCGGGGGTGCTTTGCTCCAGGTCGCGATAGTCACGAATATCGTCCAGGTACCACGCACCGGCAATTCCCGCCGCTTCAAGCACCAAACCGGTACCAAGGAACCAGTGACCGGCCCGCCGCAACTGCTGGGATCGAGTGGGGCCGACATCGGGCTGTACCAACCGCCGAATCCGCTCATTCGGACCGGGATCACTCAGGGCAACGCGCTCCGGTTCACGTTCCGGCTCAATCGGTTCGAAGTCATCTTCGGCGTCCGAGAGCAATGCGTCGGGGGAGCCCAACAGCCCTTCCCGCCGCAGGCGCTGGAGTTCTTCATACTGGCGCTGCTCATCGGACAGGCGTTGTACCCGGGCATTGATTCCGGGAAAGACGTTTTCAACCTCCGCAGGATCGATCGCCTCTTCCTGAAAGTCCTGGTCCCGCCAGAACTGTTGAATATCTTCTTCAATTGCTTGTCGTTGGAAGGAAACCGGTTGCGCCCGCACTGGTGCCGGAGGGGACACCGGCCGTTCCGAGTCTTCGTCCCGCTCCCGGGAGAGCTCTTCCGGGACTGCAGAGACAACGTTTACCATCTCATTTGCCCCAATAAGGAGCTCTTCCGGTCGCTCCCGGGGGGCATCCGCTTCTTGTTCCGAGGCGTCTCCTGCTTCTGATTCATCCGCTTCGGACTCCTCGCGGCCCGTAACGGCAACCTCGCCCTCAAATACATATACCCGGGTACGCAGCTCCTGCGCCGCTTCTCGCTCAACGACCATATCGTACCCGAAGTCCGTGCCACGAACACCCGCCACGGCGGAACTGCCCCGCACCCGA
>CAZNRF010000391.1:0-3275 GCA_964575075.1 uncultured Spirochaeta sp.
GGCGCTGCCGGCGCCGATGATCACAATCTTAGGGGGACGGCGGGTGCCGCCGGTGTTGGGAGTACTCATGTGTGTGTCCTTTCCACGATACGTGTAATGAGGTGTGTGTTGTCGATTACGAGCCAAAATCCGAGTGCCAGAAGGGCACTGTCCACGAGACGCCGCAGCCGCTGAGTGGAGAGGTGCAACGCCACCTGCGTGCCGATCCAGGTGGCCGCAAAGACCACGGGGATGAACCATAGCGCCCGGCCCAACGCGGCGCCGGTGACGTTTCCGGCGATCGTGTGGGACAGGATCACCGGTACGCCCAGAATGAGGAAGTACAGCTGCAGATTTGCCTGGGCGGTGAGGGGCCGCTCCGCCCGAGCGGTGAAGTATGGCACGGCGGAGGGGCCGGGCGCGCTGAACGCTCCCGCCAGGATTCCGCTCACGCCGGCGAGGCCCCAGAATGCCAGGGGAGTTTCGGCAGCACGGCGCACGTGGTGCCGGCTTACGAGGTTGCCCGCTGCCACGGCTACCACGAAGATCCCGATCAGGGCCAGCGCCGGTTCTCTGGGAAGGGCGGAGATGACCAGAACCCCCACCGGGATAAACAGAAGGGTCGCCCCGCCGAAGGTGAACACCGCCCGGCGGTCCAGGTCTCCCCATTGTAGCCACGCCTTATAGGCTAACAGCGCGGTTCCTACCACGACGTTCATCGCTACCGCTGCTCCCGGACCGTAGAGGATCGCCACCAGCGGTACCGAGAGGATTGCAAAGCCGAAGCCCACCATCCCCTGCACGATTCCGGCGCCGCTGTAGATCGCTGTCAGTGCCACCACGGTTCCCAGCTCCATATTCATTCCCATCCGCCGCTCAATATATCCCCGTCATGCGTCCCACCACGTAGATCGTTCCCGCCACGATCGGCGCCGCCACCAGGGTCATCACCGTGCCGGCGATCGCCATGTCGCGGATCGTGAAGTAGCCGGAGGTGTAGGGAATCACGTTGGTGGGGGTGCTTGTCACCAGAATAAATGCCATGCTCGACACCAGCGCCGCGGGAATCGTAATCGACAGGGTGTCGATCCCGACGGCGGTGGAGAGGGTGATCATAATCGGAATGATAATCGTTGCGGTGACGGTGTTACTCGAGAGGAAGATCTTAATGAAGCTCACGATGAGCACCACCAGGAGCACCATCGCGAAGGGGTGCACCCCGGCGATGCCGCCGAGAAAGAGCATCGCCAGCCATTCCGCGGCGCCCGCCTGGTACAACACCATTCCCAGTGAGATCCCCGAGACGATGAGCAGGATGCTGCTCCAGCTGATCTCCTCTTCCACCGTTTTCCACTTCGTTTCAGCAACGCCGGGAAAGAAGAAGAGCGCGGCGGTAAGCAGTACCGGCATGGAGATGGGAATGCTGATGCCCAGGAGCGCCTCCCACAGGGGGGTGCTCAACCACAGAAACACGGTGAGGGCAAACACCACCGTCGTGACTTTCTGCTCCCGGTCGGGAGCGGGGAGGGCGTCGTATTCCGCCCGCAGCTCCTCGCGTGTCTTGGTGAGGTGCGTGATCTCCGGTCTGAAGAAGAGCATCAGCACCGCCCAGGTGGGCACCAGGATCAGGAGCCCCGCGGGGACGCCGTAGGCCATCCAGCCTAAGAAGGTAAGATCGATCCCCGCCATTTCCCGCATGAAGCCGATCGCCAGCGGGTTTGGTCCCGCGCCGGAGGGCGCCATCATGCCGCCGATAATCGGACCCCAGGCACAGGCGATCATGAGTGCTTTGCCGAACTTGCTTTTGAGCGGCGTGACGCCCTCTTCCCGGAGAATCGCCACGCCCAGGGGCATGAGCATCGCCGCCGCCGCGGTGGCGGTGATCCACATGGACATAAACATTCCCACCAGCAGAAATCCAAACACGATCATGCCGGTGGAGTTGCCGGTACGACTCAGGAGAAACACGGAGATCCGGTTACCCAGGCCGCTGCGGGTGATAAAACTCGAGAGTACCAGCACGCCGATAAAGAAGACGAAGATGTGGTTGCCGAAGCCCAACCGCACGATGGCGGAGAAGTCATCCACCCCGAAGATCGCCAGGAGGAAGATGCCCAGGAGTCCGGTAATGTGAAAGGGAATCGCCTCGGTCATCCACAGCACCAGCGCGAAGAGCAGCACTCCCAGAGCGGTCTGGCCGTCGGCGGTGAGGGTGATCTCGCCCACGGTGCGCCACGCCTCCGGCAGAAGCACGAAGCGCGCCAACAGGGTGATACCGCCGGCGACCGCGAGGTAGATCCAGCGTTGGGTGAGGGTCATTTCTCCGGTGGGGGCGGGCGTGGGTGACCCGTCGCCCTGTGGGGTGCGGCCCGTGGGAGACCCACCGGTGGGGGCCGTGCTCATCGGGCCGCCTCCCGGCCACCGGCGCGCGGACTGCCGGTCGCCGCCGCGCCCCGGGCTCCCGCACGCTCTGCTATCAGCTCTTCCAGGAGGGTGCCCACCTGGCTGGGGCGTTGTGCCACGCGGGCGCCGGCGCGTTCCAGCGCGGCGGTCTTGGCCGCCACGGTACCGGCGGTGCCGGTAACGATGGCGCCCGCGTGGCCCATGCGCTTACCCTTAGGCGCGGTCCGTCCTCCAATAAACGCCACCAGTGGCTTGGTGAAGGTGCCCTCGGCGATCGCCTGAGCTACCTCTTCTTCCATGGTGCCGCCGAGCTCTCCCACGATCACCACGCCCTTCGTTTCCGGGTCCGCCTCAAAGGCGGGCAGAAACTCCGCGAAGCGCGAGCCCGGCACGGGGTCGCCACCCACGCCGATCAGCGAGGAGACGCCGAAGCCCTTCTGCACGATCATCGAGGTGACCTCGTTGGTGAGTGAGCCGGAGCGCGTCATGACGCCGATCGATCCCGGGTTGTAGACGCGGGTGATCCAGTAGGGAAAGATGCCGAGCATCGATTTTCCCGGGGAGATCACCCCGGAGGTGTTGCCCCCCACCACCTGCGCTCCGGCGGAGCGGGCGGCGGAGCGAATCTGGATCTGATCGTGCAAGGGGATGCCGTCGGCGATCGTAACAACTTTGTGTATACCCGCGTCCAGCGCCTCGAAGACCGCGTCCTTGGTGAAGCGCGGCGGCACAAAGAGCATCGCCGCGTCGGCGGTGTGCTCGGCGCGCGCTCGCGCCACGCTGTGGTAGACGGGCACGCCGCGGACGTCCTGGCCTTCCTTGCCGGGGGTGACGCCGGCGACCACGGTGGCGCCCATGTCCAGCATGTGGCCGGTCCAGTAGGCGCCCTCTTT
>CAZNRF010000392.1:0-3272 GCA_964575075.1 uncultured Spirochaeta sp.
GCAAGTGTGGACGGCGGGGTTTACACGGATCTACTCGGCGCAGTCTTTATAGATACTTCGCTGATCCCGGCCAATCCACATTGGTGGATCATTCAATGAAACAGTTATCAACGACTGAAGCAAATGGAGATGATCGATGAACCACAAAAACGGATATGCCGCATTGCTTGCAGGGTTGCTGGCATCCGCCGGCCCCTCGATGGCTGAAGACCGGTTGGCAGATCTTGCGCAGCAGGAAAGCTTGAATCTCGTCATAACCGATTCGGGAATGGGTGGATTGTCCGTCGTGGCCGACATCGCCCAGCGCGCGACGGAATCGAAGAGCTTCCGGGAAGTGAACATCTATTTCGTGAACGCGCTGTTCAGGCCCAGGGCGGGCTATAACAGCCTGCAAACACGAGAAGAAAAAATCGACTTCTTCAACAATGCACTGAAGGCTATGAAAAAACGCTATGAACCAGATGCGATTCTTGTGGCCTGCAATACCCTTTCTGTTCTTCTGCCGGATTGCGATGCTGCTACCAGCAGTTCCATCCCGGTTGAAGGCATTGTGGAAGCGGGCGTGGATATGATTGTAGAGGAGCTTGCGAAAAATCCCGCGGCCACGGCGCTGCTGTTCGCGACGCAAACAACAGCTCAGGAGGGAAGCCACCGCGATGCACTGCTTGAAAGGGGAGTGCCCGAAGAGCGCTTTGTAGTCCAGGCTTGTCCGGAACTTACCTGGTACATTGAGCAGGACCCCGAGGGATTCGATACGGAATTGATGATATCGTCTTACGTGTCCGAGGCGCTGGAGAAACGCGAGAATACATCAGGCCCTGTTGCCCTCAGTTTCAACTGTACCCACTTCTGTTATTCACTTCCCCTGTGGGAGCAGGAGCTTTCGAATCAGAACGTTGAGCTGTCCTCCACATTGAACCCAAACCTGAGGATGGGGGACGCTCTCTTCCCCGAAAAAACAGCAGGCCGGTTCGATTCAACGACGGTTAACATCAGAACAATATCCATGGTGGAAATCTCGCAGGTTACCATCGACGCGTTAAGCCCGGTACTATCGCGCACTTCGACAAAGACTGCAGAATCACTCCGCAACTGGGAATTGGTACCCGACCTGTTTGAGTGGGAGAGCGTATTAGAAGAGAAGATTCCCGACTCTTGAGTTGGTGACCACATGGCTGCATAGAAAACACCCTCGCCAGCAGTGCGGTGAGGGTGTTCGGATGCTGCTAAGACGAGCCGCTAATCAGCCATCAAGGAAGCCGACACCCGGCCCGAGAAGAAAGATGTTCCCAACGCTGACCGTTCCATTTGTTGGGTCGTAAGCATCACGTTTATCGACGCTGTTGCCCAGGTTAGCGTTCACCGCCGGGTCCCCTGTTCCCATGGGGCCGCGCGAACGCAGAAGCCACTGGGAACTCGGATACTGCCTTCCCCAAAGCTCTCGGTAAAGATTGCTTCCGTTGCTACCAAATCCGAAGGGCGAGGCAACATATTTGCCGTAAGTTTCCCGTTCGGCGTAGATGAAAGTCCGAATGAGACTCGTGTTTGTGGTAGAAGGGCTGTTCACAGCCTCCTCACGGTTGAAAGGATCCGTCGGCACGGAAGACAAATATGAAATAGGAGTCGTGAGGGGGATTAGCCGGCGAATGCGTGGGTTGATTGTTGTTCCATCGGGATCATAAGATGGAGGATAATGGTTGTTGTCAACATAGTACGATTCCAGGCCTGTTGCAATGGTGCGCATGTCGGCCTTGGCGCGTGATACTTTCGACCGTGTTTGCGCCTCAAGGAAGTTGGGCACGGCGATGGCTGCTAGAATAGCTATGATGGCCACTACGATAAGCAGTTCGATCAAGGTGAAAGCGTGAAGACGCTGGTTCTTCAAGTTGCTGCTCATTTGCGCAAGTTCTCCTTAGATTGTCCAGAGGGGGGCAAGACCCCCCCCATTTGACTGGTTACGCCAGGCGAGGATTTAAAACATCATCCAATCGCCTACCGACGTGGATGGGATGATTTCGACAATCGATTCCGGGTTGCCTCCATGGAACAGGAAGTAATTCCCGCCGGAATATTCAAATGCGCTGCCGTACTGGACGAGGTCGCCTATCTCACCGTCCACCGCCTGGATGTCATCTTCTGTTCCCACGGTTGCGATGAAGGTGCCGTCTGTCTGAAATTCATCCACACGGTCATTTTGTTCTGGAGAGGCAGAGGACGCGCCGATGTGCCAGAAAAGAGCCACAACATCGTCATCGGCATTATAGGTGATTACGCTTGAAGTGGGAGTACCGGGCAGGGTGCTCGCATCCAGCCAAGCTGAATAAGCGTTTGTTGCCAGGTCGTACGCCGCGATATCACCGCGGGCCACATCCGCGTCGGTATTTCCGCCGTTGCCCACCAGCAACTGATCGGTGCTCGGCACGTAGCAGATATTGTCGACATCCGTTTTGTCCGTTCCGCCGGTTCCTCCAAGGGTGGTCATCAATTCTGAGAAGGAAGAATTGGCGAGTGCCACGGGCGCCTCATCGTTGGTGGCGCTGCCGGAGATCGAGTAGATAAAAAGATTGTCGTCATTCGCCGCTTCGGAGTCGTCTCCTTCGTCATCAACGGTGAAATAAATAATGTCGTCCGAGCCGGTTTCCTTTATCGCCAGGTCGATCTGGCTGGCCAACTGGGATGTTCCCACGCGCGTATCGTCGGCAACCAGGATGGGATTCCCGTAGCTGTCCGCTCCCGTGCTGGGGAGTTTGACGATATAGTGGGGATACGGCGCTGAACCAGAAGCATCGGAGACGCCCAGGTAAAGGTCATCGCTGGAGTTTACCACAATGTCGGAGATCCGAATATCCTGGGATCCGGAAGCGCCGATGGCTGAGTTCAGGCTTGGTGTTCCCTCTTCGGGGAGGAGGACCTCAAAGCGGTCAAGGCCGCCACCGGGGTCATCCGGATCGAAGAGCACCACGAAATCGCCATTGTTGAATCCGGTTTCCGGCGCGGAACCGCCGGGGTTCGCTGTTCCCTCGCTCTCGAAAAAGACGAAGGAGCCTGTGGAGAGCATGACCAGGGAGTTGGGATCGCAGTCGTCGGTTACGGTGAAGTCGTTGTCCGTTCCAGTGCGGGCGTGCCACACCTCTTCATCCTGCGTAAGGATAAGGATTGTCTGCGAGTAGGCTCCGATTGCCAGAAGAAGCGTTGCCGCGCACAGAAAAACCTTTTTCATCGTTTTTTGCTCCTTGCAAAATGTGTGCAGATCATTCTTCTAGAACAAGAAA
>CAZNRF010000393.1:0-3259 GCA_964575075.1 uncultured Spirochaeta sp.
GATCAATGTGTCGGCCAGATTTGAGCCGATAAAGCCGGCCACGCCGGTTACCAGAATGTTCATAGATACCGCATGGTACCCCTGCACGGACGGTGTTACAATCCCCGGTATGTCCATTTTTATTGAGAACGCCGCCTATGTACTCACCCGATCAGGAGTACTCACCAACCAGGATATTCGGATCGACGGCGAGCGAATTACCACGATTCGCCCCTACGGTGAAGGTACGGTGGCAGGTGAGGTGCCGAACGAGGCCGCCGCACCGCGCGTCATCAACGGCCGCCGGCGGGCGGTGGTTGCCGGCTGGAAGAACGCCCACACCCACGCCGCGATGACGCTCTTGCGAGGGTACGGCGACGACATGCGACTCCAGCCGTGGCTCCAGGAGCGGATCTGGCCGGCGGAGGCGGCGCTCACCGGGGAGCAGGTGTACTGGGGGACGCGGCTGGCGGCGCTGGAGATGATCAAGAGCGGAACGACCTTCGCCAACGATATGTACTTTTTCCCGGAGGAGGTGCGCCGCGCCTTTGAAGACTCCGGTATGCGGGCAGCGGTGGGCCTGGCGCTGTTCGACTTCGGCGATCCGGAGATGCGCCGGACCGTGCAAGAGCAGGTTACCGGCGTACTCCACGGCTCGTGGGATAGCCCCGGAGGGCGCGTTTTTCCGGTCATCGCGCCGCACAGCATCTACACCTGCAGCGGTGAGTTGCTGCAATGGGCGGCGGATCTCGCGGCCGAGCAGGGATTCGTGTTTCACATCCATATGAATGAGACAGAACAGGAAGTCGCCGACTGTATGGAAGCTCATGGCTCGCGGCCCTTCGCGTGGTTGGACGAGCTGGGGGTGGTGGATATCGTGGGAGCCCGGGCGGTGGCGGCCCACGGCATCTGGCTGGATGGACCGGAACGGGAGATCGCCGCGCGCCACGGGATGACGATCGCCCACAATCCGGCAAGCAACATGAAGCTCGCCTCGGGCGTCCTCGATTGGCAGGCGCTGCGGTCGTCAGGAATTCCGCTGATGCTCGCCCCCGACGGCGTGGCCAGCAACAACAATCTGGACATGTTCGACGAGATGAAGCTGGCGGCGCTCCTCCAGAAGGTACATACCGGTGACCCCACCCGACTCAATGCTGACGAGGCGGTGGCGTTGGCCGCCGGTGAGTTTAGTCGCGCCTTTGCGGAGTTCAGTATCGCCGGTCACCTCGCGGAAGGGGCGCCCGCGGATATCAGCCTCATCGATCTGGAACATCCGCAGATGGTGCCGGTACACCATGTGGAAAGCAATATCGCCTACGCCGCCAACGGCTCCGTGGTGGACACGGTGATCATCGCCGGCGAGGTGGTGATGGAGGGACGCGTCATCCCCGGCGAGGCGGAGGTGCTTGAGGAAGCGCGCCGCTGCGCCGCCGATCTCGCTCAGTCCGTGGCCGGCGCCTCCGCCTCCACAAACGGCGCGAAGTAGCGCTCGAGTCCCAGCAGCAGCCTCCGGGCTCGCCACTCGGGAATGAGCACCGCTTCCTCCGCAGAGGAGGTCAGCACCGGATAGCGCTGATCCTCGTCGGGAGGCCAGATCATGATCTCCTCCGCCCCGGCATTATTGCTCCGCCGGACGATGATCTCCGCGAACGGGGAGCCCTCGGGTTCTTCAGACAGAAACTCCTCGGCTCTTAGCGGGTCCAGCGTGGTGAAGAGGTCGCGCACACGCCCCGGGGCGATCGGTTCCTCCTCGAGCTCCGGCTCAACACGCCACACCGGATCATCCTCCTCCACTGCGGCAGAACTGCTCTCCCCGGGCCGCTCTCGGCTCAGGGTGAGGGTTTCCTGATCGGGACTGCGAATCTCCACCTGGGTGATCTGGGCTTCCGGTACACGAACCACCGCGGTATCCCGAAGCTCATTCGGATCGGTGGTGAGCACCGAGGAGAGACTCCGCGGCAACAGCACCACCTCGCGGCTGCCGTTCATCCGCCCATACACCGCATCGCCGGCGGCGGCAGCGCCACCAAACTCCAGGGCCAACGGCTCCGTATCACCAACGAAGAAGCGCATCTCCCGCGCTTCACCTTCGGTCAGTCCGTACTCTTCGTAGGTGGCCCGGGTGCTCATGACGTCCGCCGCCGACAGCGCCTCCAAGTCCTCGAGGAGCGAGCCTACTCTGGCGGCGTCTGCGCGGTAGGATGGAGACGCATCGTCGCCGGTTCGCACGCGCCAGGCGTCCTGGTCACGGTATACCTCGAGGCGCGTCCGCTCACCATCGGCTCCCGGCTGTTCCATCACGATGCGGTCCACCTCGGCGGCGATCTCGGGTATTGGGATCGCATTCCGACGGGACGTTCGCGTTTCCTGCACCGTGTAGACGGCGGCCAGTACCACGATCACGATCAGATAGACAATCGTTGTTCGGGGTATACGTGACATTTTCATCGGTCGTCCTCCCCTGCTGCGCGGCCGGAAAAGAGGCGCTCAATTCGGCGGGATCGGGAACGCCGGCGGGACCACACCACAAGCCCCACCACGACCACCAGCGTCGGTACCAAAAACGTATTGCCCCAGCGAGCCACCGCCCGCGCCGCCGGCGTGGCGTCCCTGAGCCGGGCTACTCCTAACCCCTTGCTACGGAGCTCCGCCATGCCGGGAGCACCGTTGAGATAGTCCACAGCGTTCATGAGAAACGTCCCGTTCGGGGTCCGGCTCTGCGGATCGAGCATCTGTCCGGTGGTAAGGGCTGAGGAGCTCACCACCATCACGTCGGCAGGCTCCACGGACGCTCCCCGATACCGCTCAAGTTCCAAGTCATCCAGTGGCGCGTCAAAGAAGCTGGTAAACCTCCCGCGCAGTAACACCGCCACCTCCCGGGGAGCGGTATCTCCCGCCTGGGGTGCCCCGGTGATCCACGGCCCCACCTCGGAGGGGCTGGCAACGGTCCAGCTCCGGCGAGAGGTTTGTAACAGGGGAATGTACTCCGGCCGGCCCTCGCCACGGGATGGGTCCTCCGCACCGGCGCGCTCGTCGTCTACCGTAGCCTCCCCATCAGGCCCGACCTCATCCTCCCCGGCGATCTCCGGCACCGGAAGGATCTCGGTCGCGTTGAGGACGATGACATCGTCCAGCCCGGAAGTAATCGCAAGCTCCCGGTTAAGGCCGTCGCCGTTGATCACCGGTGCCTGGAAGAGCTGCTGTTGGCCGTCGCGGCCGCGAGAGACAAAACTCTCCTCATCCAGCACAACCGCATCTCCCACCAGCGCACCCCAATGCT
>CAZNRF010000394.1:0-3242 GCA_964575075.1 uncultured Spirochaeta sp.
ACGATATCGTGGTCGTTGTCGTAAAGCTTGAGCATCGGAAATCGGCGTACAAATGGTAACCGCTCCACAAACCCAGGGAGCGTGATCCGGTTTCCGGCAGTACCGTTTCGGCTGGAGGAACACAGCATCGGGTCTGGTACCGGCGTTCTTGCTCAGAGCTTTCAAGGGTTTTGATGACCGAATCGAAGGAAATGCCGGTTGTTCGCTTGATGCGGGGACGCTGAGCGGCCCTGATCAGTTCGGTTGTCACCGGCAAGCTGCGGGTGCCGGGCCTGCCTCAACCAGGACGCCTGCCTCAACCAGGACGCCTGGCCGAGGAAGCGGAGCTTCCGACCGTGAAACACCGCGTATCTCGAGGCGCTCTGCCTGGTCTCACCGTGGGGTCGTCGCGGATTTTTCTAGCCTGCTGCAGGTAACATCAGCAATCTCTTCTAACCCAACTCCCGAAAGTGATCCGCCAGTCTACGCGATCCAAACGGCGGTGCCTGGAAATCCATCGAGCTGGATCGAATGAAGAATCGCGCCAGGTCCGCCCGCTTTCGGTTGATCCCGCTATAAAGCGAAACGCCAACGGAAGCCACAGGAAGTGGGATTCTGGTCACTCGTGCCGGACGTTCGGCTACCCGGAACGCAAGGGTAGCGATTTCCTCCATCGTCATCGTCTCCGGGCCTCCCACATCAAATGCTCCGGACGCTCCGTCGAGCGTGCTGATACAGAACTCGGCGAGGTCGGCACCGTGAATCGGGTTCCCCGCGTTCCGACCATTACCGAGAAGATAGATGCGTCCGCGTTTTGCCATATCGAGAATCGCCCCCATGTCGGAGAAGTACCCGGTGGGACGGATAACGGTGTAGTTGAGACCGCTTGCGACGAGGTCTGTTACGAACGCCTCGTGAGCGCGGACCATCGGAATATCGAGCATCCGCTCAGCGTTGAAAACCGAGACGTAGCACATTTTCCGCACACCGGCGCTTTGGGCCTCATCAAGCAGATTGCGGTTCCCCTGGTGGTCGACGTCGTCCCAGGTCAACGGTCCCTTGTCGGACATCATGCTTACCGTCGAGATAACCGCGTCTACGCCCGTGCACGAGCCTCGCAGTGTTGCCGGTTTGGTCACGTCACCTTCCCACACCTCGTGGGCATGAGGCTCCAGGGTCGGCGCGAGCGCCGGGCCGGGCTCGGCAAGCTTTGAGGCGTCGCGAACAAGTACGCGCACCCGCCACCCGGCTTCCTGCAAGGCGTGCGTAAGATGACGTCCGAGGTAACCTGTCGCCCCGGCAACGAGCACGGTCCTGCTAAGCATGTTTCTCTCCCCTGCTCGGGCGGTACGGTTCCTCTCTCAGGAGGTGACTCGATAGGAGCTTCACGTAGTAGAGCGGTAGAAACCACTCCATCCCCGCCGGCGTCGGGAACAGGTAGAGCGATAGGGTTATACCAACTGCGATGAGCGCTCCTGCTACCGGTCTTTGCAGGTAGAGAGGAGTAACAACCACGATGAGAGCGGCAAGAAAGAGAAAGCCGAAACCGCCGGCGACGAATGTCCAGCTCACCGAGTCAAACACGAAGAATATGATCAGCGGTTGGACGATGTGTAGCAGGACGAAGCCGAGATGGTGTCGTGTTCCCTGCCCGGAGCGGTGATACCAACGCTTCCCCGCACCGGTGGCGTTGGTGATAATTCCCCCGACCACGTCCATTGCGAGAAGTGCAGCGACCGCAACCTGGAGAGCGCCCCAAGAAACCTTTGAGAAATACCATCCCAGCACCACCGTCACAATCGCCAGGACCGCGCCACCGAACTGCAAGACGACTTCGGCCCGGGTCGCGCCTGGTCCTGCAAACCGATCGAGGCCGTTTTTTGGTTGTGGGTAATCCCACTCTATTTGAACTTTGTTGTGAATGCCGTTACTCATTGATCTGTCCTCCAAAATTTCATACTTAACTAACCAGTTGGTTATTTTTGTTATCAAAGACCAGGTGGTCTCATTTCTTGCCCGGCGGGGACAAGAAACCGTCAATGTACGTCGATACCGACGCGACCATCGATTCTCGAAGGTTAACGTCCACGTGATGTCCCACGATCATGGATCCCTCGACGATCGATATGTAACCAAGCGCCTTTTCCTTCACATTCGTTGCAGGATCTACCTCCTTTCGCTGTACTCCTTGCTCGATTACCGTCTCCAGTACCGCGAGATACTCACGGTAGAACCCCGTTGCGAGCGCTTTCAGCGAAGGCACACGTGCGGCCCGGGCCTGAATCTCCCCGGTGACCAAGAACAGATCCCTGTTTTCGTGGAAGAGAGCCGCAAGCTTGGTCGCGTACGCAATGAGCCGGTCCCGTACCGAGGCATCGTCGTCCTGCAGGCGTTGGACCGCCGCACGATCAAGCGAGAAGACCCGCTTTACAAGGGCGACGATTACCTCGTCTTTACTTGTGAAGTAGTGATAAATCGTTGCCTTACTTACCCCGGCCGCCTCAGCTATGTCGGACATGTTCGCCCCGTCTATTCCATCCCTGGCAAACACCAGTGCTGCCGCGTCGATGATCTGTGGAATACGCTCGTCTCGTACGTCGGGTCGTGACAATCGGCACCTCCATTCGTTGGTTTGTCAGTTTATATTAACTGACCGGTTGGTCAACTATAATAGCACTTCTCTTCCGGGTCAAGCCCGAAACGAACAACCTGGGAACAGTTGTGGTGTGACGCGAACAGGCAAGCGGAGGGATTGAGCATCTGATCTAACCTCGCGGCAATCTCGAAACCTTCTCCCATAGGATCATCCAGTCAAAAGGTTTGACCGTGTGTAACCTTTACGTTACTATATTCGCGTGATAGTGTTACCTAAAGGTTACATACGGAGGCAAAAGTGATTTCCGCACCGAGACTGTCTTTCATGTGGAATGCGGCGATGGGGCTGTTTGGCGTTGCGTTCTGGCTATACGGCGTTCTGACGCTCATTTTTCCGGCAGTGTTTGCACCCCGGGGCTTCGTGCTCGCGATTCTGGGCGCACTGCTCTTCGCGTTCTTTGCCGTCACTGAGACGATTGCTGGAGCACAGAATGCTGAACGCGCCTGGGACGAGGGGACGGAGCATGACTCCAACCGCGCGTATCAGTTCGGATTCACCGTCGCGTGGATGGTGTACCTGGTGTTCTGGCTGCTTCTTTCCCGGGAGTGGGTTCCCGTTGAAGCGGCATTCTCCGCGATGGGAGCGTTTACCGGCGGATCCTACTGTA
>CAZNRF010000395.1:0-3234 GCA_964575075.1 uncultured Spirochaeta sp.
GCCCGCCGAGGGAGCAGAACGGGCCGCCGCAGGGATCCGTCGGGACGTAGAAGCTACATTGTCACTCCAGCGATAATTGCGTAAGTTCTCCTCGAATCATGAACCGAATTTATGTGAAAGGTGCTCGGGAGCATAACCTTCAGAATGTTGATGTTGAGCTCCCGCGGGACAGCTTTATCGTTGTCTCCGGGATGAGCGGCTCCGGAAAATCCTCGCTGGCGTTCGACACGATCTTCGCTGAGGGGCAACGACGGTATGTAGAATCCTTATCGGCGTATGCCCGGCAGTTTCTCGGGCGCATGGATAAGCCGGATGTAGACTACATAGAAGGACTCTCTCCGGCGATTTCGATAGAACAGAAAACGACCAATCGCAATCCTCGGTCCACCGTCGGAACGGTTACGGAAATATGGGACTACTATCGCCTGTTGTTCGCGCGCATGGGCGTCCCTCATGACCCTACCAGCGGCAGGCGTATCGAGAAGCAGACCGTAGACGAGATTATCGAACGGATTCTTCAGTATCCTGAGGGTTCCAAAATGATGGTGTTATCCCCGGTGGTGCGAGGCCGTAAGGGGATTCACCAACGAGTACTTGATGATGCCCGGAAAGCAGGCTTCGTCCGCGTCCGGGTAGACGGAGAGGTGATCTCCCTCGACGAGGATATTCAACTCGAGAAGAACCGCAAACACTCGATCGAAATCGTCGTAGACCGGGTGCGAGTCAGCTCCTCCGCCCGGAAGCGAATCGTCGAGGCGATCGAAAGCGCCTTAGACACCTCCGGGGGAACGGTGCTGATTTCGGTCGAAGGTGACAACGGTGCGTTCGAAGAGCGTTCCTTTTCCCAGCATTACGCGTATCCGGACAGCAACGTGACGTTCCCCGAGCTGGAGCCTCGGCTCTTCTCATTCAACAGCCCCTTCGGCGCCTGCGAGGCGTGTTCCGGACTGGGGGTAACGAAAGAGTTTGATCCGGATCTGATTATGCCGGACCGGAGCCTCTCCTTTAACGATCATGGAATCCGCCCCTACAATCCCGGAGCACGATGGTATCGAACGCGCTTCCAGGCACTCGCTGAGCAATTGGATTTCAGCTTGGATCAACCGTTGGAGTCAATTCCCAGTTACATCATGGACCAGATTCTGTACGGCAGTCGCGAGCAGGTCCACTTTGTGTATGAGAAACCCGACGGAGAAGGCCGGGTGGAGTATCATCGCCACTTTCCGGGAGTCATTCCCGACCTGGAACGACGCTACCGGGAAACCGGTTCGACGCAGATGCAGGAATGGTTCGAGTCGTTTATGACGGAGAAGGTGTGTCACGCCTGTAACGGAAAGCGGCTCCGACCGGAATCGCTGGCGGTTTTGGTAGGCGGACACAGTATTCACGATATTGCGTCAATGTCCGTTACGGACGCACTGACATTCTTTGATCAACTACCCCTCACGGAAAATGAGACGAAAATTTCGGCGGAAATCCTCAAAGAGATTCGCTCGCGACTCTCCTTCATGCAGAGCGTCGGGCTGGATTATCTGACGCTTGATCGGTCCGCCGCAACACTCTCCGGGGGTGAAGCACAGCGCATTCGGCTGGCAACCCAGATCGGGTCCCAACTGGTCGGCGTGCTGTACGTACTGGATGAGCCGACGATCGGCCTCCACCAGCGAGACAACGAGCGCCTCCTCAAAACGTTGCTTCACCTTCGCGATCTCGGCAATACACTGCTGGTTGTGGAACACGACGAACAGACCCTGCTTTCCGCCGACCACGTGGTTGATTTGGGGCCCGGGGCTGGTGTCCATGGGGGAACCGTAGTCTCCGCCGGAACGCCGCAACAGATCATCGACGATCCTCACAGCGTGACGGGTCCGTGGCTGGCCGGCAAAAAAGCACTGCCCATTCCGACTGAGCGCCGGGCGGGAAATGGTCACCTACTCCGGGTGGTAGGTGCCCGGGAGCATAACCTCAAAGACATAACGGCGGAATTCCAGTTGGGCGCGATGAACGTGATTACCGGAGTCTCAGGTTCCGGTAAAAGCACCCTCCTCTCGGATATTCTGTATCCAGCGCTGATGAACCGCGTTGGGCGGGGCCGGTCACACCGGCCGGAGGCGGATTACGATCGACTGGAGGGCTACCAGGAGATCGATAAGATTATCAACATCGACCAGAGTCCGATCGGGCGTACCCCGCGCTCGAACCCTGCTACTTACGTGGGACTTTTCACACCGATTCGGCAACTCTTCGCGGGCCTCCCGGAGGCAAAAGCGCGGGGGTACAAGCCCGGGCGGTTTTCGTTCAACGTAAAGGGCGGCCGATGCGAACATTGCCAGGGCGCCGGGACCATAAAGATCGAGATGCACTTTCTTCCCGACGTCTACGTGACCTGCGATGTGTGCCATGGCCGGCGCTTCACCCAGGAGACCCTCGACATACACTACAAGGGCAAGAACATCCATGAGGTGCTGGAGATGTCGGTAGAGGAGGGTCGGGAGTTCTTCTCGGCGATCCCCCAGATCAAACGCCGCCTGGACACCCTCGGTGATGTGGGACTCGACTACATCCGCCTGGGCCAGAGCGCGCTGACCCTGTCAGGGGGTGAGGCCCAGCGGGTGAAGCTGTCATTGGAGCTCAGTAAACGAAGCACGGGGAAGACGCTGTACATCCTGGATGAACCCACGACGGGTCTTCACTTTGCTGATGTGCACAAGCTCATGGAAGTGGTGCAACTCCTTGTCGACCGTGGCAACACGGTCATACTGATCGAGCATAACCTGGATGTGATTCTGCAAGCGGACCACGTTATCGATCTCGGACCGGAAGGAGGAGATCGGGGAGGGCACCTGGTGGCAACGGGGACACCGGAACAGATCGCCCGCAATCCGGCGTCTCACACCGGACGATTTGTCGCGGAAACGTTACAGCGACGAGGAATCGATCCCGATAGTGCCCCCGGTGGTCGCGCCGCCGGAAGTTGATGATGACCGGGTTTCCCCTCCATTGCTGACTCGTGCATACTACTATCGATGCGGCAACGGTTGGTGCTTCTCCTGACGAGTATGGTCTTCCTGCTTCCTCTGTCACGCACCTCGGCGCAGGAGGAAGACCTGCCCGAACAGGCCGATGAAGCGGATCAGCCGACGACCTCCCTGTTTGAGCAAACCCTCCTCTCGGATCTAAATACCGCCCCCACGGCGGAGCGGTTTGATTGGGCCCGAACCCTGGGGATTTCCC
>CAZNRF010000396.1:0-1224 GCA_964575075.1 uncultured Spirochaeta sp.
AATGTCCCACCCGCCCGATCATCCCCGTCAATAGGACGGCTCCGGTCAGCAGCACCGAGAGGGTCACGGCGATGGCGGGAATACCCCGGGCCTCTACGATGTAGCCGATCATCGGGGGGATGATCATGCCGCCGATGCCGCCGGCGGCGATGATTATGCTGCCCACTTCTCCGGCTCGTTCCGGGTAGCGCCGGCGGAGCCAGCTCAGCCCGCCGGGGAAGACCGGGCCCATGGCGAGGCCCGCCACGAGGTAGGCCGCCGGCGCCAGCGGGTCGAACGTGGCGGCGATGGTGGCAACGAGCGCCAGGAGAATAGCGCCGCCCACCAGGGTCCCGGGACGAATACGCATGCTGATCGGGACCGCCAAAAGGCGCCCGGCGGTAAACGTCACCCAGTAGCCGGAGACCACCGTGGAGGCTACCGCCGCCGGTAGCAGAGAGAAGAGGTGCGTGGGCATCCAGTTGGCAAAGGAGGCCTCGGTGCCGGGAAAGAGCAGGTACAGCGGCAGAAAGAGCGCGGTGGGCACGATCAGCGCTCGGCGGTGGCCGACCTTGGCCGCGGCTGAATAGGACGGCGCCGCGACATCGTACGTCAGTTCGACCTCATCCGCCCGACGGCGCTGCCGGAGATCATCCGCCGAAGTGCCGCCGTGAATGAGCATACCCAGTAAGATTACCGCCAGGACCGCCCCGATCCCAAACGCCACCGCCTGGCCGCCAAACTGCAACGAAAAGATCGCCAGCAGCGGCGCGGCGATCGCCCCGACGCTGAAGAGCGCATTCACCAGCTGCAGCGCGGCGGCGCCCATATCTCCAAACGCCTCGTCCACCAGGATGTTCACGTTTACCAGGAGCCCGAACCCGAGGCCCAGAAACGCGGCTCCCGCCTGCAAAAGCGGCCACGTCCCGGCCACCGCCACCGCCCCGTAGCCAAGCGCCAAGGTAACCGAGCCCGCCAGCAAGACGCGGCGATAGCCGATACGCCGCGCCACCATGCCCCCGGCGAGCACCCCCACGGTGGCCCCGGCGAAGTGCAGCCCCGGCAAAAGACCAAGCTTAGACGGCGAGAGATCCAGCGACTCCGCGAAGTACGGGAAGAACGGTCCGTAGAGCGCCGAGGCGGCGCCCAAGGCAAACATCGCCGTAGATGCGGCTATCAGCAACAGCCGCCCCGGCCCGGGAGCAAAGAGTGATCGGGTGGTCATGAGTACGGTCAGCCTACACC
>CAZNRF010000396.1:1324-3225 GCA_964575075.1 uncultured Spirochaeta sp.
ATGAGAACGGTAACCGTCCATCCGGTCCTCAAACACCAGCCGTACCGAGTGCTCCCGCGCCTCGCCTGATTGCAGCGTCACCAGCGTACCGCGCTCGCGCTCGCGCTGTTGGCCGTCGGGCCGGCAGTTGGCGGGCTCCAGACCCAGGGCATATTCTTTGGTGCCCAGCGTTTTCCACACGGTGATGAACGGCAGCTCCCGCGTGCGCCACTCCACCACCGGCACAAACGGCATCTTCGGATTGTCCAGGGCGATGCGGCTGCGGCCCTTCTCATCCTGAACATCCGGGAAGTAGCAGCGCTCCTGGTAGCCGTCGGTGGGAACGGCCATTTCCGTCCAGTCATCCATATGGGCGGCGGCTTCATCGTCGCGAGGCTCTACGGTGTCCGGGAGGCACACAACGTGCGCATCATCATCCAGCACGGGATATCCGAAGTTGCAGTGGTAGAGCATCATGAACGGCGTCTCCCGGGGCCCTTCGTTGGTGATCGTGTCCGTGATCTCTATGGCGTTGGTCACCGACTCCACCCGAATCGTTCGTTCCAGTAGCAGATTATCCCCAAAAAACGAGCTCTCCCGGACGGTGCCGGTGACGGTTATCACGTAGCGATCTCCGTCCCAGCCGGAGTGGACGCTGGTGAGCGTGCCGGGAGTATGGCTCAAGCGCCCATGGAGACCCTGGGGGTCGTCGGTCTGGTCGCCGGTCTGCGGGTGACCCACGTTGCGCATGCCGGCTCCGGTCATGAGGCCGCCGTGCCACGTGCGCAGCCAGTTAGCTCCCCGGGGATCGTAGTGGGCGGGATGCGTGACGCCCGACGGCGTTGCAAACGCGACCGGAACACCGTGAACTGAGCAACTTCCCAGATCCAGTCCGCGGTCCACCAGCACGTCCAGCCGAAGCCCGGTACCGTTGTCGATCTCCACCACGCGCACCCCGCGACCCGGACCGTTATCAATTACCACTTCTCGGGCCGAGGCAAGTTGCGCCACGGAAGCGGTGCGCGCCTCGATTCTTTCACGAACAAAGTAAGTGTGGTTCATTTCGTATGGCTCCTTTTCCGGGGTTCATTGTATCATCGATTCCATGGGACACACACATGAGCAGCGGATCCGCACCGTCTTGGGAGTGGTCGTCGCCGTGGCGGCAACCGCCGCGGCCGTCACCGGCATCGTATCGTCCGGGGGCCCCGGACCCGAAACGCACGAGACGTTTCGTGGAACGGAAGTCACGCTCTATGGCCACGGAATCTACCGGCACATGTCGGCTGATGTGGCGATCCAGGGTATCGCGCAAGATGTGGTGACGGTGGCGATCGCCGTGCCGCTGCTGCTGGGAGCGCTCTGGTTCGCCCGCGTTCGCACCGGCGGGGCCGGCGGGACTGGCGTTACGCGCGGGCCCGGCGGGACGGGCGTGACGCGCGGGACTGGCGGGACGGGCCGTTCCGGATCGTCGCCGCGTCAGCGGACGGCCGAGGTGGTACTGGCGGGCACCCTGCTCTACTTCCTCGTGACCTACACCTTCTATCTGGCGATGGCAACCTATACTGAGCTCTTTCTGGTGTACGCGCTGCTCATGGGGTGCAGCTTCTTCGCGCTCATCCTGGTGGTGTTGGGCCTGGGGCGAGAGGTGGTCACCGGCGCCGACTCACTGGTGGCGCCGGGCTCCCCCCGCGTGTGGGGCGCATTTCTGATCGCGAACGCCGCGTTGATCGGGTTGTTGTGGCTGAGTGTGGTAGTACCGCCCCTCCTGGACGGGTCCCTCTATCCGGATGCGGTACAGCACTACACCACCCTTATCGTGCAAGGCTTTGATCTGGGACTGCTTCTCCCTGCGTCGGTGGTGATCGGAGTCTTGCTACGCCGGAGGGCACCACTGGGCCGGCTCGTCGGACCGATCTACC
>CAZNRF010000397.1:0-3222 GCA_964575075.1 uncultured Spirochaeta sp.
CTACCAGCGCTCCGTAGGTCATGCGTTCAGGAGGGGCCGATTCGCGGTAGGCCACCAGCGCGGTGTTTCGGTCCGCGTCCTGGTCGAGACCATGGCGGAGAAGGTTTCGCGCCACCGAGAGCGTGATGTTTGGAAACCAGACCCTGCGGTGGAAGGGGCCACCGTCATGGGTGGGAGAGGCACTGCCGGAGTAGATGATTTCGGAGTGCACGAGCCAGCGGTGCCAGAACGCTTCCGGATCCGTTACCGACCAACGGTGCAGGTGTGGGTACGAGTACTGGTACGAGTACGAGTATCCCGCCTCGGGCGTGGAGGCTTCCGGGAGTAGGGTGGGTGCGTCTCCGGCTACGGCCTCGGCAAACGCGTGCATCGCGGTGCGTTCCGGAGTTGGCGGGCTCCACAAAATCGGCGCAAGGTTGCGTTCCATCAGAACAACTCTACTTCAAATCGAGCGCCACCGCCGACCCCTTTCGGTTCAACCGCCTGGATGGTTCCCCCGTGCAGTTCTACGAGACGACGGGTGATTGAGAGTCCGAGGCCGCTCCCGCCATGGTCACGGTTGCGGCCCTCGTCGAGTCGAGTGAAGCGCTCGAATATGCGCTCCCGCTCCGACGGCGGGATGCCGGGTCCGCTATCCTCGACTGCCAGGATCACTCCTCCGGATTCCGGTGACGACGAGCTGGTCGGCGGATGCGGCGAATGCGACGGATACCGCGGGTGCAGCGAATGCGGCCAATGCGGCGTATACAACCCCTGGTTTGGCGCTGTTGGGGAGGTTTGGGGTGTCGCAGTCGCTGTCGCTGTAGCTGGATCGGGACCGGGGTGGCTGCCCCCGGCGGAAAGGACGACGGCGCCCCCCGCCGGGGTGTGGCGAAGGGCGTTGGAAAGGAGGTTCACGAGAACTTGGTGGAGTTTCGTTGGGTCGGCGGTAACTGTTCTCGGCGGCTGAGGGAGACCCTCCGGGACCTCGACCGATAGCGTGATCGATTCAGCTTGAGCGGCGGGGGCAAACTCGTCTGCGACATCGCGGAGAATTTGGACGGGGTCCAGCTGCTGGGGTTGTATCACCACACGCCCGGCGTCGAGGTGTGCAATCGTCTGTAAATCCGCCACCAACGAGGCGATTCGCCCGACGCTCTGTTGCAACGCGTGCCACTGTTCCGGTGTGGTGTCGTACACGCCGGCCCGCAAGAGTTCGATTCGGCCCGATAGGAGACTGACCGGCTTGCGCAGCTCGTGGGCGGCGTCGGCAACAAAGCGTCGCCGTGTCTGCTCTTGCTGGGCTACTTCCGCCACCATCGCGTTGAAGCTCCGGGCGAGGGTCCGGAGCTCATGGTCGCCGGCAGGTTCCGGTACCGTAACGGCATAGTTCCCGTCTTCCATGGCGCGGCTCGCAGCTTCAATGCTGCGAATCGGATGAAGAAGCCACCGAGCCCACAGGGTGCTCACGGCGGTCGCACCGAGGAGGATGATGAGGGCCGCGGCAGTCCCTGCTCGAAGAAAGCTGGTGAGAATCGCTTGGCGGATCGGATTGTCCTGTGCTGATATCATCGACCCGACAAATACCCACGCTTCTTGTTCTTCGTCGAGGGAAATTCTCACCCCTTGGTCTACGTCGAAATTCTGCGGAGCCTCGGTTGAGGGAGTTGCCGCCAGGAGTTGCCCGGATTCATTTACGATCGCCACGTTTCGTTCAAAGAATGGGGCTGCCGCGCGATCCCCCGGGCGCATCATGGCCCCTCGATTCTCCATCATCATTGGCGATCTGCGAGCACGCGGCGGTGCTTCGATTGATAGCCCGCGAAGAGCCCGATCTATATCGTTCCAATCGCCTCGCTGACGATAGAGTTCTTCTATCCACGGTACGAGGCGTAGTGCGGTAGCTCGGTCTACGTTTGTTCCGGTGGTGTCCAGGACATTGTGCATGGTGCTCATAACCGTCGCGGCGAATACTGTCAGCGCGATTACCACCAATACCACATGGCTTGCCGCGACTCTCGGCGTGATTCCGATTCTCAAGAACTCCGCTCCATGCGATATCCCACACCCCAGACGGTGATAATGCGCCGGGGGTGGGCGGGATCGGATTCGATCAGCTTCCGGATGTTCTTTATGTGAACGTCGATCGTGCGTTCGTATCCTTCAAATGAGTCTTGTTGAAAGCTCTCCAGAAGCTGCAATCGCGAGTAGACTCGGCCTGGATTGCGCGCGAGATGCAGCAGCAGATTAAACTGGACGGCGGTGAGGTGCACCGGTCTACCGCCGACATGCACGGTGTGTTGCTCTCTGTCGATCACCAGATCGTCTACGGTTACTACGGTGTTTTTGGTCGGCTGGTCTGAGGCCTGCGCGCGTCGAAGAACGGCGGCTACACGCATCGCCAATTCGGGAAGACTGAACGGTTTTACCACATAATCGTCGACACCGGTTTGGAATCCTCTCAGGCGGTCCTCTTCCTCACCGCGAGCGGTTGCGAGGATCACCGGGAGCGTTGTTTGAGAGGTTATCGTCCGGGCCACGTCGAGACCATCCACGTGGGGAAGGTTGAGATCAAGAATCACCAGATCCGGAGGGCTTTGAAACAGCAGTCGTAAGGCGCTGCTTCCATCGTACGCCTGGATCGTGACATAGCCTTTGTGAGTCAGGAAATCGGCTATCATTTGATTGAGTTCTGCTTCGTCTTCAACAATCAAAATAGTCGACATGGGTTCCATGATAGCAGCCAAGGGTCGTATCGAGAATCATGTTGCAACCTTTTGGATAAGAATCGCGCTCATAATCAATTAGCTCGCTGCGTTGTTGAACAATGCGTAAGAAGCGCCTATCTTGCTGCCTGTGCAGGAGATAGGCGCCCTCTTGTAACACGATTGTGGATACAGCCCTGATTATACCTACCGACGACCGCCTCGGGTCGGAGCGCGTTGAAAAGAAGAGCGTGCAGAAAATGAGCGCTGATCTCTTTGGGCTGGTACAATGACCCGTGTACCGTCCGACTCAATCGCACGAACACGCAGAATCGTCTGCTCCCTCGTTGCATATCCCTCCACAGTGATCTGTTGGCCGTCACGGATTGAAACCTCCTCGGTAAGAATCGGTGGAATGTGCAGTGAGTACGTGGTGTCTCCACTGGTGACAGACGGCAGTTGGCCTTCCTGCAAACGTATTGGACCTGATACAGTTTCCATCTCCTGGCTATCCAAACCGACTCCCCGTTGACCAGCA
>CAZNRF010000398.1:0-3222 GCA_964575075.1 uncultured Spirochaeta sp.
CCGCGCCGATTACCTTCGCCGCCTGGATGGATTCCGGAACGAGGGGGTTATCACCACCGAAGACGTTGCAACCGCTCGTCAGTATCTCTCGGTTCCGAAGGACCTGGAGAAGCTCAAGAAAGCGTGGGCGATCATCGAGGAGCGGACCGAAGCGAAGCGGGCAGAGCTGGTGGAGAAAGAAGCTGCCGGTGAAGAGATCGAGGACGCAGTGGTACTCGAAGACGACTTCATTGAGGACGAATCGCAGCAGACGATGGAGGACCTGTACTAATGGCTGTTGAAACGAAAGAAATTACAATCGAGACCCTTGAGGGTCGGTATGAGGATGCGAAGAAGCGCCTCCAGGGGATGTCGATCCAGAGTGACGATGACTACCGCCAGGCTGCCGTGTTCGCACAGGCGATTGCGGTGAGTGAGAAAGAGCTTGAGGAGACCGAAGAAGTCAAGGAAAAGAAGCGATTGTACGTGCTGTACAAGGGTTACGCCTCACGGGAGAGCTCTATCGCGAAGAAACTGCAAGAGGTGAAGGATATCCTCCGGTCGCATATCGCAGCGTACGCGATTCGCCGGGGGAAGGAGGCGACCGACGAAGCAACGGAAAAAGCGATCAACGCAGCGATCGCAACGGGTGACGATTCGTACCTGGATCTGATCATTCCTACGACGGTTGCGGTCCCGGACGTTCCGGGGATCACGTTCGCCAAGATAACAGACTTTGAGATCGAGGACCCGGAGAAGCTACCACGAAAGTATCTGGTACCTGATACCAAGCTGATCCGGAAGATTGTACAGGCGAAGGGCGTGACTGCCGACATCCCGGGGGTCAAGGTTGTCAAGAAAACCCAGGTTCGAGTGAGTGCTACGTAATGGCTGTACTGCTCAACCCGACGTTTACCGACGACGATCACCGGTACTCTGACGATGCCGGGAACGTATACCCGTCGGTAACACAGGTAATCGGTGATTACTGGCCGATCGACCGCCGGTTCTATCACGAATCCGGGACCCGTCGCGGGAGTGATGTACACGCCATTACGGCGATGATGGATAATTCCGGCCTTGCCGCAGAAACAGCGGCGGTCGGAGATCCGGTATTGCTCCCTTATCTCCGGGCATGGGAGACGTACCGTACGGAATACGTCGGGGAGATCGAGTGGATCGAACAGAGCTTCATTGTTGAGGAGCTCGGGTATGCCGGGACGATTGACCGCGTCGTACGTATTGGGGATCGCGTGCGGGTGATCGATATCAAAACAGGAGCTCCGGAGAAGTGGCACGAGCTGCAGCAAGGCGCGTACGCGCTGGCCGCCGTGCTGTCCGGGATGAACGTTTCCGAAATTGCATCGGTACATCTGTCGCAGGCTGGGAAATACAAGGTTATCCCTCACACTCTCGATCGGGCAATGAGCGCCTGGAAAGCGCTCATGCAGTGGAGTCACTATCGAACGGAGATGAAGCGATGATCGTTTCGATGGTCAAGAAAGATGGGATGCTGCGCCCCCTCGAAGGGGACAAGCAACGCCTGGCTGATTTCAAGACCAGGATCAGCGAAGGCGAAGTAGTTCAAGTGAACTTCTCCCAGGAATCGCCGCCGGCGTCCGTGAAGGCGCGCCGGTATTTCCATCTAATCCTAGATGCATACGCCCGATCAATGGGATATGAGAGGGAATACGCAAAGGATGAACTCTGTATTGGATTCGGGATAGCGGTTTCTCTCCAGGACGCCTTAGAGGATCCGCCGAAGTGGAGCGGGCACCTTCGGAAGATATGGGGGAAAGAATACGTACGAAAGTCTACTGTGGCGTACACAACAGATGAGTTGATCGGTTTGATCGAGGGTTCAATTCGCGCATGTGTCGAGAATGGGATCGATATTCAAGAGCTGGTAGCAGACTACCGGAAGGAGATGAATCGTGACGGCGACGCAGCTTGAGTTACTACCAATAGAGGGCGTTGAGGCTCAGGATACCGTGGAAGAGACGTTTGAGCTCTTCCACGAGCGTAATCCGCATGTATACGAGATGCTACGGGAATACGCGCTTATGGTGAAGCGTGCCGGAGGGCGCATTGGAATGCGCGCACTGTTTGAACGACTGCGCTGGGACTACCTGATCTATACCACGAGTACCACGTACAAGCTGAACAACAATTACACACCGCTCTATGCGCGTATGCTCATGGAGCAAGAACCGGAACTGGCTGGATTCTTTGAGATACGGGGAAACCGATGACACAGCGAGAGGTCATCGAGGTGTCGGAAGCGAAACTCCGGGCCCTTAGAACCAACGGTAATCGGTGTGAAGTGTGCGGTATCGATATCGGACCGCATAACACGCAACTTGCGCATCGTATCCCGCAGAGTAATGCGAATCTCAAGAAGTATGGCCCAGAGATCGTGCATCACCGATTCAACCTGGCGGCGACCTGCAGTCTGGAATGTAACGGGAAAGTGATCGTGCATGGACTGGAAGAAGAACGCCTGGTAGCACGGATCCGAGATGACATTGATCAAGGGGAATTGTTCGACATCTACGATGACGAGAGGCTGGATGGGTTGTGGTGAAGGATGAAGTGGGAATTACCAGTCAAAAGAAGTTGTGGGGATTTCGCAAGTATCTGGTTATGGAGTCGAACACCCTGCGGAGCGACGGGACGCGCCGTGAGCTCTATCACTACCACGTACCGCGTGAGCTCCTGGATAAGGCGCTCGCCGCGGGAGGAACGGTACAAAACGCCGGCGTTGCCGGTGAAGAAAAATAGCTGGCCGCGAGCATAGAGCGGCGGTTTCGTTGGCCGTTGCTAGCAGGGACCTACAGGAGTAGTGGAGTAGATGAGCCTGTCCTGATGGGACATACGTTCGCAAGCCGGGTGATACCCCACCCGGCAACTGAGACGGCCTGGAGGCGCGGTGCTCACAAACACGAGCACCGCTGCCGGTTCAATCCCCGCACGTCTCATCGGGGGCCGCGCACCCCGTCCAGCATGGTCCTCCGTGGATGTTTTTACGTTGCCCGGCGCGGCGGGCTTTATTTGAGGGGAGTTATGGCACGAAAACGTATGATCGACCCTGGGGTATGGGAGTCAGAGCAAGTACAGGAGCTCACACCGTACCAGTTCAAGCTGTACATCTATCTGATCTCAACTGCGGACGATGAGGGTCGGTTCAAAGCAAACCCGGCGATGATCGCCGCGGCGTGTTTCCCGTTGGACGAGGAGTATCAG
>CAZNRF010000399.1:0-3209 GCA_964575075.1 uncultured Spirochaeta sp.
TCCTCGAAAAAGGGTATATCGTCTTCCGCCTCAACAGCTTTGCCCGCAATCTCCGTACCGAGATCAAGCGTACCCGGAAGATCTACTTCTACGATAACGGCGTCCGCAACGCGATCATCAGTAACTTCCAGCCCCTCGATCTCCGGGAAGACAGAGGCGCCCTGTGGGAGAACTTCCTCGTTTCCGAGCGCCTCAAGTACAACCTGTACGACAACACCGGTGCCCGGATGTACTTCTGGCGTACCCGACAGCAGCAGGAGATCGACTACGTTGAAGAACGCGACGGACACCTCACCGCCTACGAGTTTAAGTGGAGACCACGCAAAGCAAAAGTCTCTTCAAGCTTTCTTTCCGCCTACGACGCCACGGCGCACACCATTCACCGCGACAACTTCCGCGACTTCGTACAGGATCCAGGTCCCCAGGAGCACCCATGATCACCACCACCATCAAGAGCATTCAGGACATCATGTGCCTCCTCAAACCCGGCGGCCGCTGCGGCATCGGCCGCCTCCCCAACGGCGTCTTCAACCCCTACACCGGCATCCGCACCAACCTCATCTTCTTTGAAAAAGGCCGCCCCTCCGAAGGCATCTGGTACTACGAGCACCCCTATCCCGAAGGCTACAAGTCCTACTCCAAAACCAAACCGATGCGCATCGAGGAGTTCGCCCCCGAAAAAGCGTGGTGGACCGCCCGCACCGAGACCGAGCGCATCGCAAGCCCCCTGCGCGACCAGCTCGCCGCCTACCTCCATGGACTCTCAGAATGATCGACTTCGTTCCCCGGAATTTAGTCGAACTGGCGTCTCTGCCCGGCTCCGTCCCCAAACTGCGCAGCTTCATACTGGACGAGGCGGTCCGGGGCAACCTCACCGCCGACTGGCAACGGAATGATACACGTTACCGACCGGGTCGAGATTTCCGTCTTTGCCCCCGCTGAGGTCTATACGGCAGTGGTGCGTCTGCATTCGGCTATCAATCGGGTGGTACAGATGGAGTTGTATCGCCGCAACGTTGTGCGGTGACTATTGCAGTATTGAACGCGCTTCCTGACATTTGCAACGAAACGGCCTTGCCTGGTTTGACCGGGAGATCGCCTGACCCGAGTAACCAATCAAAACAACGACAGCTGACCATCTGGGGCTGCCATATCGCTACCCTCGTCAGTGTCGGCGCTCCTGCCGCTGGCGCTTCCATCCGCATCCTCCCGGACCTCCGTCGAGGGGACTGGTGCTCGCGGTGCGTACACCCTCGCGTAAGCCGCGGCCAGACCTGATGCAAAGCGCTGGGCCAGCGCCAATGCCGCCGCCCCGTCGTCCAGGTGGACATAGACAAACACCTCCCGTAAGCCACGGCTCAGCCAGTCGGTAATACGTTGGGTCCATGCGTCCACCCGAGCGGCGTCCACGGTGAGATCTCCCGATGCCACAAACCGCAGCACCAGGACGGGGGAGGTCAGGATCGCGTGAACCACCTCCCGCGCCCCCATCGTATCGGTCACTACCAAGGCGGCGCCGTATTCCCGTAGGAGCCGCGCCGCCGGGGGTACTCCCGGCTCACCCGGACCCGCACCCGGGCCGTCGCGGAACCACGCCGGGTGGCGAAACTCCACCGCCGCCTGTCTACCCAGCACCGCCAACGCCGCCGCGACGCGATCGCATGCCACCGCCGACGGCGCAAACCGGGGCGGCATTTGCACCAACAACGGCCCCCGCCGTTCGCCGAGGATCGCGGTATGTTCGAGGAAATCCCGCAAACCCTGCTGAGCATCGGCAAGTCCCTGGCGATGGGTAATACTCTGGCTCACCTTTGGAAGAAACCGAAAGCTCTCAGGCACCGCATCGCGCCACGCGGTCAGTCGTCCCGCCTCGGGCATCCCATAAAATGTCGCGGACAGTTCCACGGTGGAGAAGACTCGTCCGTAGTGGGAAAGAAACTCGGCCGGCTCCGCGCTGGTGGGATACAGTACGCCCCGATTGCGCTTATCCCCCCAGGTTGATAACCCAATGCGTACCTCCGGCTCCTCCGGCGGAAAGAGCTCCAGCGCGCGGTCGATCTCACGACGATCCATACCGCGCGAGTCGGTATCGTTCAGGAGGCGGGTCGTGCTGGGGTGATCCGGCGGGAGCAGTGGAGCCGAACGCTCTCCTGCATCCTCTTGGATCGAACCGAATTTCACCGCTTTAATGTACTGGAGTTCACTTCGGGAGTCGATCACCGCCGTGGCGCTGACGCTGACACTGACGCTGACGCGTTGCCACGCATGCGGTATCCTCGTATTCCATGACGACCACCGGCAATTCAGACGTGGACCTGGCGGTATCCATTGCCCGCGAGGCCGGGGCGCTCCTGCGGGAGGAATTCCACCGCCCAGGAGGACCGCGCGGTCATGGTGGACACGCGGAGATCGACCGCCCCACGGAGGAGCTGATCCGCCGGCGGCTGCTCGACGCGCGTCCGGATGATGCATTTCTCGGCGAGGAGACCGGCGCGGTCGAATCAACCGTTACGGACGCGACCTCCCGCCGCCGATGGATCGTGGATCCCAATGACGGCACCAGCGAGTTTCTCAAAGGTGCCCGGGGACCCTCGGTGTCGATCGCGCTGGTTGTTGGGGATCGTCCCGTGCTCGGTGTGGTGTACGCCTACGCTGCCCCCGACGATCGTGGTGATCTCATCTGCGGTGGTGAGGACCTTGGGCTGTGGCGCGGGTCAGCGGTTCAGGACGAACTGACGGTTGTGGGACGCCCCACCGCTCATCGTGGGTCGGCGCAACCCGGCCGAGTGGCGGTCTCCAACGGCGCCTTCCGCACCGATGAGCTCCGCGCCGCCAACGAAGCGCTCTGTGCTCCCTGGGAGCCGGTTCCCGTGCCGGGTATCGCCTACCGCCTTGCGCTCACCGCTGTGGGCGAGATGCGCGTTGCCACCACGCTCACCGCCCCCTGGAGCTGGGATATGGCCGGTGGCCACGCCGTACTCCTCGCCGCCGGCGGTGATCTCTTCACCCGCGACGGCCGGCCGGTGCGCTACGATCGCTCCGGCCACTGCACGCATGCGCCCGCCTACTTCGGCGGCCTCCCCACGGATGTAGAAAAACTGCGCCCTCGCGATTGGGAGTCACTCTTCGTGCACCGCTCCGGCAGGTGAATTCTGGGGCTGTATACACAACCCTGTTACGAAAAGCAGCAGAACTCTCGCGGCTGTATA
>CAZNRF010000400.1:0-3205 GCA_964575075.1 uncultured Spirochaeta sp.
TACGATGAGTTCCGAGAGGAGGTGAGGATCTACGCTCTCTCTCGGTTCCAAACGGTAAACGAGACAACCGACCCATTCAAAATTCCCGAGGACTTCCGGCTGGACGACTACATCGATCCCAACTTCGGCGTCTTCAGTGAAGGCGACCCGTTCACGGTAAGAATACGGGCTCGGCGGTGGGTCGCGGACATCTTGTGTGAGCATCTCCAGCCCGGCACCTTTGAGCAAATAGAACTGGATGGCGACTCGGTCGAGATCTCCTGGCGAACGAATCAGCATGAAGAGTTAAAGCACTGGGTATTGCAGTGGGGAGACCACGTGGAGGTGGTAGAGCCAGAGTCGTTGAGAGAAGAAATATACAGAATTGGAGAATATTTTGTTGAAAAGTACCAGTGAGTCCCCTACACTCGACCGGGACAGATTTCTCAGGCGTACGTCTGTCCGGCTCAAGACGGTGCGGCCCGCCGAGGCTTGGCGACAACGGCATAGGAGATGCAGATGAGTGGTACAAGTATCGAACCATTGCAGATTGATACAATCGTGCAAGAGAAACGGGCCTTCCGTGTTCCCGCCTATCAGCGCGGATACCGCTGGACACCACAGATGGTACACGAGCTACTCGACGATATCAAAGACTGGAGCCAACGGGGGGGAGGTGGAGACAGCTATAATGGGGACGGCACCGACCAGAGCAATCCCGGCGCGGAAGCCGCGAAAAAGGCTTCTTACAGTCTCCAGCCGGTGATCGTGCGTCCGCTGGGTGCCAAGAACGGCGGGGCAAACCGCTCGCCCTACGAACTGGTGGACGGACAGCAGCGCCTCACCACCATCCTGCTGATTCTTGCACTCACAGATGGCGGGCGGTTTCAAATCAAATACGACACCCGCGACGAGACCAATGCCTTCGTCGATCAGTTCTTGTCGCACATCGACAAAAAGACGTCGCTTGTGCTGTGCGACGGCATTACCCTGGATGGTGAGGACGAGCGCAGTTGGTCCGGGGCGCACCCTGGTAAGACGATCGATATCCACCACCTATGCAAGGCGGTGCGCGCGATTGAGACCTGGCTCAAGCAGAACCAGGGGATGAGTAAGAGGATCAGCGAGGAATTGAGACGCGCAGAAGTCCTGTGGTATGAAATCGACGGTGAAGATCCCCGCACCGTATTCGCTCGGATCAACTCCGGTCGTATCCCGCTCACCGACGCAGAGCTCATCAAGGCGACCCTTCTCAGCAGGGAGAAACTCCGCGTAGATGACGGACAGGATCTGTCTCGGGATGTTGTTGCCAGCGACTGGGATCTCATCGAAGGTCGACTCACCGACGACGCGTTCTGGGCGTTTCTCGGGTGGGACCTTGGCGACCGTCACAACCGGATCGAGAAACTCCTTGAGATCGTAGTTTCGGCGGAGGACGAAACCGGCCAGGGACTTAGACCCGGAGTGACCACACACCGGCTCTTTCGTCGCTATACCGATGAAAGGGACCCAGGCAGCCTATCCCTGGGCGAGCGATGGGATGAAACACTCAAACTCTTCAGAGCCATGGTTGAGTGGTACGAAGACGATGCATTCTACCACCGGGTCGGGTACCTCAGGCGCTTCAAGGAGGCCGAGGCAGCGCAGATCTGGGACCAGTACCGCAACCGCACCAAAACCGCGTTCCGCGACTGGCTCGATGAGCGGATAGCCGAAGTCGTGCGAAAACCTGCGCAAACCACAACCGGAGAATACGATCTGGATAAGATTGAGTACGGCTCAACGACTCCGAAGGGGATAGAGAAAGTGCTACTCCTCTTCAATCTTCCTATTGAACCGCGTGTCAGCGGCGACGGCACTGAAGATACATCCGGAGACAAATTCACCCGGAACGGCGCGTACCGGTATCCGTTTCACCGCCACATCGAAGAAAAGTGGTCGGTGGAACATATTCAGGCGCAGAATGAACGGGAGATCAAGACTCCTAAGGAGCTGGAAGCGTACGTGGAGACGGCGCTTGAAACCGTGAACGCCGCCATAAAGAACGGCGGTGCCGAAGACGGAGAGGAAGGATCGGATCCAAAAGAAATCCGGAAATACCTGAAAGCGCTCCAGGCGCAGTTGCCGGAGGATAGCCCCGGTGGAGATAAACGGATCCCGGGTGAGCTCAAGCAAAAGGCCGACACGATCAAGAGTCGCTTGGCGAACTTCCTGGAACTGCACCAGCTCGAGAATCTCACGCTTCTTTCCGGACCGCTGAACTCCAGTCTCAACAATGGCCTCTTCATGGAAAAGCGCGAAGTAGTCATCCGCCAGGACCGCACCGGTGCCTTTATTCCGCGGGAGACGCGGAACGTCTTTCTGAAGTACTACACTCCCAGCCCCGGGACACTCGTCTTCTGGAGTCAAGAAGACCGGAAGCGTTATAGAGAAGAGATGAACAAGCGTCTTAACAAATGGCTGAACTTCGGTCGGAAGGAGAACGGACATGGCCAACACTCCTAAAGCGGCAACGACCCTCTGGGCTCTGGTCAACGATGCGCAGAAAGAGGTACGAATACCGGCGCTGCAGCGCGACTACGCCCACGGCCGTACCGGTACCGGTGCGAGCGCCGAGCGGGCTGCGATCGTGCGCGAACGATTCCTCAAAAGTATTGATCACGCCCTTGCGGCGGGGAGCCAACCGCTTTCCCTGGACTTCCTCTTCGGACCGGACAACGGCAAGGTCTTTGAGCCGATTGACGGGCAGCAGCGACTCACAACGCTCTTTCTGTACCACTGGTACCTGATACCGGAGGGGATCGCACGTGAACCGCTCGGTCGATTCCGCTACGAAACGCGGGCAAGCTCCCGAGAGTTCGTCCGCCTCCTCGCCGACACAGCGGCGGATACAGTCCGCGCCACGGTCGATCAGGGCAGTCTTAGCGGCGGTATCACTGATCTTAGCGGGTTTGCACTGCGCTGGCGCGATGATCCGACGGTCTCAGGCATGCTTGTCGTCCTCGATGCAATTCATGAGAAGTGGAAGGGTTGCCAGGCGGCCGAGCGCACTGCGGCCTGGGAGCGGCTCACCAGCTCCGAGGATCCGGCGGTCTATTTCTTCATGCCCGATCACAACGGTGGGGGGACACGGCAGTCCGCCTATGAGCTGTACATTCGCATGAACGATCGCGGCAAGCAGCTTACGCCTTTTGAGCAGTTCAAGGCGTGGCTGGAGGAGTACGTC
>CAZNRF010000401.1:0-3203 GCA_964575075.1 uncultured Spirochaeta sp.
CCTGATCGGTCATTGGGTGAGCGTAGCGGAACGGCTCACCCCGCGGCAAGTGTCCCGAGCCGTCATCCCGGGCCGTGGACGCTGTCTCCCACCGTGTTGCCCTCTACCACCGTGGCCGCATAGCCGGTGGGCGTATTGCGATAGTACTGGCGGCGGTACTCCACAGGACTCAACTCGGCAAACTGCTTAAAGCTGCGGGAAAAATGGAACGGGTTGGAGTAGCCCAGCTCCCAGGCGATCTCCTTGACCGAAGCGGTCGAATTGATCAGGCGCGACGCGGCAACCTCCATCCGCAGGCGACGGTAGTACTGCAGCGGCGATACCCCAAAGCGCCGATCGAAGAGGCGGGTCAGATGCTCCTGGCTGATCTCGAGGGTGCGGGCAACCGCGTTCACGGTGATCGGATCTGCGACGTGCCGCTCAAACAGCTGCACCGCGCGGTCCACGTGAATGTTGTACTCCCGGTTGTCGGTGCGGTCCGGGGTGGCGGGCGCCTCGCCGGTGCGGGCGACCGCGCGACCCGTGTCCGCCTCGCCGGTGCCACCCGCCTGTCCACCAGTAGCCACCCCGCCGGCGCCGCCCCGCGTCGCCTGAGCGCTTTCCGCGGCCAGATCCCACAGGAGCGCCTGCAGCATGTGCATGCCGGCGCTGTGGCGCGCCCGGCTGGCGTGCGCGAAGCGGTTGGTAAGCTCCTCGAAGAGCATCCGGTGGCGAGAACCTACATGGCGGGGAAACGTCTGTGCAAACCCGGGGGCATCCAGGACACCGCGTAAGGGATTCTCCGGCTCCGGGGAGAAGAGCACCGCATAGTACGAGACCGGCCGGTGGAGCTCACCCGGTTCCACCGCGTGCACCACCTCGGGCGGGGTGAGAAACAGCTCGCCGTGCCCTAATCGGTAGCGACTCTCTCCGTTTTCAAAGCGGCCGTCGCCGCTGAGAAAGTAGTGCAGTTCATACTGCGGGGCGGGGTGGGAGTGGCGCCGGGAGTGCCAGCGGACCAGTTCCGGAGACCTCAGCTGGTATACAAAGACTACGTCGTCGATCTGCACGGAGATAGTATATCAAAGGACGGTACTTGATATCAAAAATAGATATGTTTACCCGGACCAACTCAGGGTATTCTATCACTACGAGACTACAACCGATCGGAGGATCACGATGAAACAAGTATTTCCCAGCATTCCAGATATTACATTCGAAGGACCGGATACCAAAAATCCGATGGCCTTCCGCTACTACGACCCGAATAAGAAGATCGCCGGCAAGACGATGAAGGAGCACTTCCGCTTCTCCATGGCGTACTGGCACAGCATGAACGGCGGTGGTGCGGACCCGTTTGGTACCGTTACCGCGATTCGTCCCTGGGATCATCTGACCGACCCCATGGAACTCGCGCGGATCAAGATGCAGGGTATTTTCGAGCTCACCACGAAACTCCAGATGCCGTTCTTCTGCTTCCATGACCGCGATGTGGCACCGGCCGGAGGCACCCTCCGGGAAGCCAACACGAATCTTGATGAGATCGTGGCGCACACCAAGAAGCTCATGGAAGACTATCCCACGCGCCTGTTGTGGGGCACCGCACGGCTCTTCTTCCATCCGCGCTACATGAACGGCGCCGCCACCTCTCCGGATCCCGCCGTCTACGCCTACGCCGCCGGACAGGTAAAGAAAGCGATCGAAGTCACCAAAGAGCTCGGCGGTGCCAACTACGTCTTCTGGGGTGGCCGCGAGGGCTACGAGACGCTCCTCAACACCAACATGCAGCGCGAGCTCGACAACCTGGGCTACTTCCTCAACATGGCGCTGGACTACAAGAAGCAGATCGGCTTCGATGGACAGTTCCTCATCGAGCCCAAACCGATGGAGCCCACCAAGCACCAGTACGACGCCGATTCCGGCGCGATCTGGGGCTTCCTGCAGGAGTACGGCCTCGAGAAAGACTTCAAACTGAACATCGAGACCAACCACGCCACCCTGGCCGGTCACGAGATTCAGCACGAGCTGATGTACGCCCGTATCAAGGGAATCCTCGGTAGTGTCGACGCCAATCAGGGCGACACGCTCCTCGGCTGGGACACCGACCAGTTCCCCACCAACCTCTACGTGAGCACGGCGATGATGTACGAGATCCTCCAGAACGGCGGACTCCACTCCGGTGGACTCAACTTCGACGCCAAGCTGCGACGCCCCTCCTCAACCGTTGAGGACCTGGCGCAGGCGCACATCGTGGGTATGGATACCTTCGCCCGCGGCCTCATGGCGGCGCAGGGCATCCTGGATGATGGTGAGCTTCCCGGCTTCGTGGAAGAGCGCTACAAAGGGTACCAGAGCGACATCGGCAAAAGGATCGCCGACCAGAAGACCACCCTCGCGGAGCTCGCGGACTGGGCGATGGACAAGCAGATCGACCGCACCGACTCCGGGCGCCAGGAGTACCTGGAATCGATCATCAATCGCTTCCTGTAAGGGGGACGAAGTTAGGTTGAACTCACGGGTTCAACTGAGCGCAATCACCACGGGCCGGGGACGCCGCGGATTATCCGCACCGTTCCCGGCCCGTTTTCGTCGGGGCCACCCGCCAGATACGCCGTGCGGCCTGATGCCCCGCTCGGTTGATCTTTCAGCCGGGGTGGTCCTGGCGTGGCAGATCGAAAGTATCCAGCGATTGAAAACGCCGCATCAGATGTCCAGTTCGTCTCGCACATCCGCGAGAGGGCGGGTCTTTTCGTTCTGTTCAACCCCCTTTGCCTCTCGCAGATCGCGAAGATCCTCGTAATCGCTGAGCTCACTCTCTATGCGCTCAAACTCTTCGTAGGGCAGGATCACGAATTCCTTTTTTCCGTTCTTCTCGAGAATTTTCGGGTGCAGCTTCATAACTTCTCCGTATCGATACGCGTCCCGGCGATGCATGATGCGATAGACGATCAGCGATTCGGGTTGCCTGAACTCTGTCAATTCTCCGAAGGTCCTAGACCGCTTTCGGCTTAAGCTCGACCACATATTCCACATTTTGAATCTACCACACATTGGTAAAGAACTTGAATCGCCGTTTGGCACCATGTGTTGAAGCGCGTCAGCTCCAGCGAAGACTCGGGTTCAGACCTCGGCTATGCCAGACACGTACGGCCACCAGATCTGATCCCCCGACCGTTGTCAGCGGCTTCGACCCAAGGGATCAGGGTACTCAAACTGTTGCTTGA
>CAZNRF010000402.1:0-3197 GCA_964575075.1 uncultured Spirochaeta sp.
GGGGGCGGCGTTCTGGGGGAGGGCGTAAACCTCGGGAGACTGCTGGGCATGGCGCGGATGTCGGCTGAGGTGCTGGCCGGTGCCACCGAGGTGCGGTACGTTCCGGGGTACTTTCCATTTACCGAGCCCTCCGTAGAGGTTCACATTAAGCATCCCAAGTTGGGCTGGTTTGAGCTGGGCGGGTCCGGCATTTTCCGGCCGGAGGTAACCAAACCGATGGGCATCGATGTGCCGGTCCTCGCGTGGGGACTGGGAATCGATCGTATGGCGCTCATGCATCTTGGCCTGAACGATCTGCGGGAGCTGTTTAGTCCCGACATCGAGAACGTTCGCCTGCGCCGCCGCGCCGGCTGAGCCCACTGAGCTGAGGAGACACCACATATGCCGAAAATTGAAGTATTTCGTGACGCCTTGATCCAGGCGATTCACGCCCCGAAGATATCCGACGATGAGCTGGAGGCGATTTTCCCGGTTGCCAAGGCGGAACTCGACGAGCCCGCCGATGCCGAGGGCATCATGAAGGTCGAGTTGAATGACACCAACCGCCCGGACCTATGGTCCACCGCCGGACTGGCGCGACAATTGCGGGTTGCCCGGGGTGGTGAGCTCCCTCACTACCAGTTCTTTTCCGACGCAACCGTCAAGCGGGAGCACGGCAGACGGCGCGTGGTGGTCGACCCGTCGGTACGAGAGATCCGTCCCTACGTGGTAGGATTCGTCATGACCGGCCCTCCTATCGGAGCGGCGGTACTCAAAGACCTGATCCAAACGCAGGAGAAACTCACCTGGAACTTTGGTCGGAAACGACGGTCCGTGGCGATGGGTGTGTACCGATCGGATCTGATGGCCTATCCCGTCCACTACTCCGCGGAAGACCCCGATACCACGCGCTTCGTGCCCCTGCAGATGGACCGGGAACTTTCCATGCGGGAGATCCTCTCGGAGCATCCCAAGGGCGTTGAGTTCGGCCATATCGTGGCGGACCTGCCGCGCTTTCCCCTGCTCACCGATGACCGGGGGAACGTGCTCAGTTTTCCGCCGGTGATCAATAGCGCGGAGATCGGCGCGGTGCAGGAGGGGGACACGACGCTCTTTATTGAGCTCACCGGAAGCGACATGGATTCGCTCCTGCTCACCGCGTCCATCGTGGCGTGCGATGTGGCGGATGCCGGATACACGATCGAACCGGTACAGGTGGAGTATCCCTACGATACCCCGTATGGTCGGGAGATCACCGTACCCTACTACTTTCAAAAACCGCAGACCGCCACGGTGCGGGAGATCAACAAATTGCTTGGTACCACCCTCTCAGAGGACGAAATCGTGGGTGCTCTCCATCGCATGGGTGTGGTTGCCACCGCGGCGGCCGCGTCGGGGCGCTCCACCGCGGCCGGCGCCGCCAAACTCTCCGGTACAGCTACCGATACCGCCGGTGACACCACCACGGCCGCGCGGGAGATTATCGTCCGCGTACCGGAGTACCGCAACGATTTTCTTCATGCGGTGGATATCGTGGAGGACGTGATGATGGGGCGTGGCATGGACAGCTTCGCGCCGATGATGCCCCAGGACTTCACCGTGGGACGGCTCACGGCGGTAGAGGAGATGTCCCGTCGTCTCAAGTTCACGATGGTGGGACTCGGGTTCCAGGAGATGATCTTTAACTACCTGGGATCCGCCGCGGACTATATCGAAAGCATGTACCCGGAAGAAGAGTGGGACGCGGCCCGGGATCGGGCGGTGCAGATCGCCAATCCCATGAGCGAAAACTACGAGTTTGTGCGCCCTTCGATTCTTCCGTCGCTCCTCTCGGCGGAGTCCGTGAGCGGCCAGGCGGTCTACCCGCACCACATCTTCGAGATCGGCAACACCGCCGAGCGGGACGAGTCGGATGTGAGCGGTACCCGTACCCGGACGATGCTGGGATTCGTCTCTGCCGATCGATCCGCCGGATTCAACCTGGTAAATTCGCACGTGTCAGCTATACTGTATTACGCTGGTAGAGAGTACACCGTGGAAGAGGCCCGGGATTCGCGATTCATTCCCGGGCGAGCGGCGCGTATCGTCCTCAACGGCGGGACTGCCATCGGCGTCTTCGGGGAGCTGCATCCCCGTGCGTTGGAAGCGTGGGGAATTCAGGTTCCTTGTACCGCCGGTGAGCTCGATATTGAGGGATTGTTAGGTAAAGATGTCGGAGGCGGAGCGGTTACATAGTCCATCGATTCTCGTGCCCTACGGCGGAGCCGATACCGATCCCGATACGCTGGACGTATTTGTGTATCTCCGTCCGGAAACCAACGGTGTAGCGGTAGAAAGCACCGTGATGAAGGTCATCAAAGAGTGTCAGCATCGCAGTTTAGACCTCCAGTTGGTGTACATGGCCAACGTTCCCGGAGGATACATCGCCGGCCGCAGGATCGTGGAACGCCACTATTCCCTGCGGCTTTTTTTTGCGGTTCACGGTGGGGCGGTGTTTTCCCCGGACATGCGGGAACAGTTTGAAGAGTTTTATGGAACCGCTTTTGATGGCGAAAAGGTAATTGGTGCCTTTGATGCTTTGCGACGCTTCCAGTGGACCCCTGAAGACTTGTTCGGATTATGGGTTGACGAACAGGCGGTAACCAGGATCGCCGGTCAGGTTATCAAACAGTACCAGGGCCTATGGGTCGTAAACTATGATATCCCCGCGCTCCTCCACAAGAATAACGCCGCCACCGATATCGCCGTGATGGCGTTTCGTACTCGGGAAGGGTATCCGCATTTTTTTGAGCTGGCGATGCAAATGAAGAGCGCCCTGGTAGACCGCGGTTTACTCCGAAAAGGCATGCCCATCGCCCGGGCGGTTCACATCTCCCATAGCCCCTTCGAACAATTGCTTGACGCCCGGGACTATCTGCTGAGCGCTGATGGAAGCCCGACCGGAATGCGGTCTTCATCATTTGCGGCGTTCCTCATGAAGAACGGGTTTTCCATGTCAGATGTGGAAGGCCTGGTGCAACATCCGATCTGCAGATTCGATTTCGGCGTGAAAGCGCCGAAGGAACAGAACCTGCTGGATCTATGCGAGGGATTTGGCTATCAGGATGCGCTGCATATCATCCGGCGTATTCAAGCGCAGCTCCTGTTTCCGGCCCATATTACCGCAGGGACACCTCCGCCAAGAGTGCCTTTCCCGTGAGGTGCAGCTTTTGTCCCGC
>CAZNRF010000403.1:0-3192 GCA_964575075.1 uncultured Spirochaeta sp.
ACTTCACCATGCCACTGGGGATCGCGTTGATGCAGGGTGCCTACTCAACGGCATACAATGAGCTTCTCGCGGCGGCGGCTTTCTCGGCCTTGCCAATATTGGTAGTGTACATGTTCCTACAACGCTACTTCATAAGCAGCGTTGCCCTTTCGGGGCTAAAGGAGTAGATGCATGCCCCTTAAGACGTGGAGTTCAACGAATGGTTAGACATTTCCCAACTCAGCGCGAGCATCGGGTAACAGAGACCAGCGTATACCGAGCGCTATTTGCTACGGATGGGTTGTCAAAGAACCAGCTTGTGGAACGACTTGGAGGCTCCCGGAGCTCGATAAGTCGCCTTCTTGATTCTCTTGAGCAGCAGGGAGCCGTTGGGCGGAGTTCGGATACCGGTAAGGCCGGTCGGAGCGAAGTCTACGTCGTATCCCGGTGCTCCGTTCTCTCGTTAGGAGGCTTTATCGGGCCTAACGCTTACGGAGTTGGGCTGGTTGATGCCTCTGGCAGCGTAATAGATCGCGTTCGTGGCGACATTGAGAGAGATACGACGCCGCAAGATGTCGCCACGTCCATATCGGATGCGGTAGACAGAATCCTCGAACGAAACGGCATTGACCGCAAGCAAGAGATTTTGGGGATCGGTCTATCCGCCGTTGGGCCACTTTGGAAACGACGGGGTGTGATGGTGCGTCCCTTTCATCTAGTTGCTTAGAACTGGAACTATGTCCCGATCGGCGAACTCGTGGCGTTTCACACTGGACTTCCTACGACAATTGACACCATCGCTGAGGCTGCACTATTTGCGGAAGTCGTTTTCGGCGCCGCTCGAGAGTCCGAAAGCGTTGCCTATGTCTGGTTCGACGAGGGAATTGGGACCTCCCTGTACGCGAACGGGCTCCTCGGCGTCGGGGAAGCTGATCTCAGCTATACTCTAGGGCATTTGGTCATAGAGCTCGAGGGTAAGCAATGCGTTTGCGGACGACGCGGTTGCCTGGAAACCTACGCTTCCCTCCCGGCGATCTATAATGAGGTCGTTTCCCGGTTTCGAGATGAGGGGCTCGCGATACCTCCGACCTCCTCGACTTATGTCTCGGAGAGGTTTGGGAACCGGTCGGGGGAGACCGATGTTTCGGAGGCTTACTTGAACCGGTCGTCGAGCTTAGAAGCCTTATCCCACCTGACGGGACGACGGAGCGAAATTTTGGACGCTGTTATAGATGACGCCTCTCGTGCCGTCGCGGTGGCGCTAACGAACTTTGTTCACCTTACCCAGCCACGGTTGCTTCTCTATGGCGGGAAGACGATCGACGCATTCCCCGGCCTTATCCGAAAGCTACCGGAGCACATTGGACAGTTGCAGCACGACTCCTATCAGGCCTCCTGCGAAGTTGAGCACTGTAGGTTCACAGATGAAACGGTCATTGTTGGGAGTTCGCTTCTTCCCGTTAACAACTATGTGGGTCTCGTCAACCGGAGTGTGCCGTCCGGTGTCTTCGATTTCACCGGGCAGCGTCTCGGGGCGGATCGATAACAATCTGTTCGCAAAAGGAGCTCTTCAATGCCCGAGAGAAAACCAAACGTGATCATTATTATGGCGGATGAACATCGAGGACAAGCCCTGGGCCATATGGGCGATCCCAACGTCCGTACTCCTTCTCTCGATACAATGGCCGAACAGGGTGTTAGCTTTTCGCGAGCCTACTCGAACTGTCCGGTCTGTACACCGTCTCGCGGAACCATATTTTCCGGACGTCACGCCCATGCTGGACCTGTTTCAGGGTTCTTCGACGTCTACAAGCCGGGAGCACCAAGCGCGGCTACGCTCTTTGGTGAAAGCGGTTATCATAGCGCCTACTTCGGTAAATGGCACTGCGGCATTATCCGCGATCAAATCCCCCAAAGCACCCGCACAGGCGACTCGGGTAGTATGACCGTTTCGGCAACGCGTACACCAACTCACATGCGCGGGGGCTTTGTGGACTGGGCAGGCCATGAGGCCGTGAACGATCACAAGCACAGCTACATCTATGAGGATGAGAACAGAGAACCAACCTTCCTGGAGGGATTCGAAACGGACGAACTGTCAAAACGCTTTACTGACTACTTGCGATCATACTCACGTCCAGAGCCGCTCTTGGCTGTGCTTAGCGTGACTCCGCCTCATTTTCCTTTAGACGTTCCGGACGGCTGGCGCCGCCACGATCCGAAGGAGCTCCAGGTACGGCCCAACTTTGTAGAAACGTTGTCGATGCCTTCCGCCCATCCCGTCCCGGATCCCTGGAACAATGAAAACCCGATGCATGAACAGACTGTTGATATGCGGGATCAGTTGGCACGGTATTATGACCTTATTGAGAACTGGGACGACAACATAGGGAAGGTTCTCCAGACGATCGATGAACTAGATCGTTTCCGCCGAGAGAATACCGTCGTGGTGTATCTCTCCGACCATGGGGACTTCATGGGCAGTCACGGTCTGTACGACCGCAAGTTACACCCTCACGAGGAGTCAACTCGTGTCCCGATGATTTTCCGCCAACCCGGCGTAATCCCGAGCCGCGGAATAGTTGACATGCAGATCGGTTTGGTGGATGTGTTGCCCACGCTCCTCGGAATAACCGGACATCAAGTGCCAACGTGGGTGCAGGGGACAGACTTCTCTCCCGCACTCCTGGGGAAGCATTTCGAACCGCCTCGTGAGCAACTACTCGAAATGGTGAACAATCCGCGCTGGAATCTGGACTTCCAGGACTGGCGCGGCTTTGTTGACGGTCGCTACAAATATGCGTACTACGAGACCGGCGATGAGGTACTCTACGACCTCCATGCCGACCCCTACGAGCTCAACAATCTCGCACCGACAAATAAGGAGCTTTGTCTGGACATGCGGCAACGCCTCCTTGCGTTGCTACGTGCCAACCGAGAGCCATTTTTCGATGTCATTATTGAGCACGGACAATACTGCCCGGTAGACCGGAACAACGTTTCGGGCGTGGATTATCGCATCATGACGCAACATGGTTCCGGGGCGCAGCAACTGGCAGAGACTCGTCAAAACCGTCAACGGTAGCAGGTGTAGTCAGTGTTTTGATGAGCGCCGTTTGTCAAGAAACATGTTGCGTAGCCGATGCATTCGTTACCCCGATTTGAGCTCCGCTGAGCTCGGGTGGTTGTGAAGTCTCTCACCATTGAGGACGA
>CAZNRF010000404.1:0-3190 GCA_964575075.1 uncultured Spirochaeta sp.
GACGGGGAGCGGGCCAGGCAGCGCAGCGGGTAGCGGACGTGATTGAGGCACAGCGCGTGATCACTGAAGTGACACCGGAAAGCGACGTGGATGTGACCCTGATATTGGGAAAGGATTTTGATGGAACAGTCGTCCGATCAGACAATGAATGAAGTTGCCAGGGAAATAGCCCAAACCCTCGAGGAATTGGGCGCCGTGGATCCGATCGCGCTGGACGTGTCGGGACAGTCGAGCTTTACAGAGGCGTTTGTGATTGCCGGTGCCGAGAGCCTGGCACAGTTGCGCGGGCTGCAGCGGCGGATCCATGAGAAGCTCACTGAATTGGAGCTCGATCCGCGGCAAAGCCCTCGCCGAAACGACGAAAGCGGTTGGCTCCTCCTCGATTGTGACACAGTGATCGTTCATCTGATGTTGGCGGAACAGCGGTCGTTCTACGAGCTGGAGAAGCTGTGGTTTGATGCTCCGGTACTGTACTCCACAGGGGAACGGGCCGGTCAGGGTTCTTGAAGACCAACCACCAGAGCAAAGGTGCCTGCGGGACCGGAAACGCTGGTATCGTAGAAATGCAGACCATCCGCAACGGCGAGTGTAATCGATGAGCCGGTGAGAACCGACGGGGGCGTTATACGCGCATCCACCCCGGCTTCGGACAGATACATCGTCGCGCGACCGGAGATCTGATTTGCCAGCTCCGCCAGGGCCGCTCGATGCATCTGGCCAAACTCTTCCGGTTCTTCCAGTGGTACACCCAAGCCGTTGGCCAGTTCACGAGCCAGCGCGGAGGCAGTGGCGGTATCAGACTGCAAGAACATGTAGCCCCTGATCGCTCCCGCGAGTCCCACGGAAACGGAGACTTGAAAGGTCCGGGAAGGGGCGGTGTTCGACTCGCGCGGTATGATTTCTCCTACCTGAAGACCCGACACGCCGCTCTCCTCAAAAACCGAGTTCAGGGCGCGTGCGAAGCTCATTACTGTTGTTTGACTCACAGATTGACTATATGACTCCGATTCGGCGCTGTCAAATCGTGGTTTTATTTGACACTGCTGTCCCTCCCCTTATAATTGAACCGAGAAGACCGGGCGCGCAGAGGAGCAGCTGATGGAGATTACCGATATCCGCGTTCGTCGCGTAGGGGGTGAGGGTAAGCTCAAAGCCTACGTAACCGTGACGCTGGACAACTGCTTTGTGGTACACAACATTAAGGTCATCCATGGCCGCAGTGGTACGTTTATCGCGATGCCGAGCAGAAAAACGAAATCGGGGGAGTATAAGGATGTAGCCCATCCCATCAACTCCGATTTTCGTACGCGAATGCAGGATTCCATCCTATCCGCGTTCGAGGCTTCCGCCGATGATCCCTCCGCATATCACAGTGATGACGATGATTCGTCATGAGTCCCCGTATTGACGACTATCCCCTTCTCATGTATCGTCTTGGCTCTACGACGTAGCTACTGGGGCGTCGCCAAGTGGTAAAGGCCCCGGGTTTTGATCCCGGTATACGCAGGTTCGAATCCTGCCGCCCCAGCTGCCTGAAACTGAGAGCAAGGAGACTCGCATGGAAAAAATTCTCAACGCTGAGCCTCGTGTCGAGAGAGGAAAAGGCGCCGCGCGCCGCCTCCGCCGCGCGGGACGTATTCCCGCGGTGGTGTACGGTCACGAAGAACCGCACGCGTTGTCGGTCGAAGCGCGGGAGTTCCATAAGGAGTTCCACACCGTCTCTGAGAGCACACTGATTAATCTGAAGTCCCCTGAGGGAGACCGGCAGGTGCTCATCAAAGACTATGAGGAAGATATCCTTACCGGAAATATCATTCACATCGACTTCTACGAGGTAGAAAAGGGTCGCAAGGTTCATACTCGAATCGCCCTGGAGCTGGTCGGGTCTCCCGTAGGTGTACGAGAAGGCGGGGTCCTGGAGCACAGTCTGTATGAGGTGGATATCGAGTGCTTACCAAAGGACTTGCCGGAACACATGACGGTTGATGTCTCGGGTCTCAACAACGGAGAGTCACTGCACATTTCCGATGTGACACCGCCTCCAGGGGTTGCGATCCTGAATGACGCGGACCAAACGATCGCCGCTGTAGTGATTCCCCGGGCGATGGTTGAATCTGAGGATGAAGCGGAAGCTGATGCGGCGGCGGAGCCGACCGTTATCGGTGAGGAGAAGGACAACGAGGAAGAGTGAGACGATGGCCGCCCCTCTCCTCGTAGTGGGGCTGGGCAACCCTGGTCCCAAATTCTCGCATACTCGGCATAACGTGGGCTTCGATCTGATCGAAGCCCTTTCTGTGTCCGTAGCATGCACTTTACGGCGGCCATGGCTGCGACCGGTAGAATGGTGCAGTCCTCAGCGCAGCTCGGTACGGGTTGGTCTCGCCGCGCCGCTGACCTATATGAATCGGAGTGGGGCGGTTATTCCGTACCTCTTGAAAAAAAGCGGCGTATCCCTGGAGCGTATGGTGATCGCAGTGGACAATATGGACCTGCCGCCGGGGGAGATTCGAATGAAACGACGTGGCGGTACCGCCGGACACAACGGACTGAAGTCGATTAGTGCCACTATCGGGAGCGACGAATATCCCCGTCTGTACATCGGGGTAGGACGACCGGCCGCGCAAACCGATACGATCTCCCATGTGCTCGGAGCGTTCGATTCGGCCGATCGGATTGCGGTTGATCGTGCCATTGAACGCGTTGTTCCGGTGCTGTCGGCCGCAGCGGAATACGAGGACATTCAGCAGCTTATCAGCCGAGTAAACGCGCTCCGTCGTCCCGACGAGTAACCCGTGACCGTCCCCGAGCTGATCGATACTGAACTTCGCCGGCAGGGCGTTGCTACTACTGATCTCCTGCTGTGTGCGGTGTCCGGCGGGGGTGACAGCGCCGCTCTGGCGGTTGCGCTGCACGCTGCCGGATACCAGCGCCTCCATCTGGGATGGATCAATCATAACCTTCGCTCCCGTGGAGAGATGGCTCGCGATGCAGCCGTGGTGCACGCCCTGGGAGCCGATCTGAAAGCACCAGTACTGGACGCAGAGGTGCCGGAAGGGCATATACGGTCACAGGCTCGGGCTCTTGGGCAGAGTATCGAACAGGTGGCACGACGACTGCGATATGAGGCGCTGCGGCACATCGCGACACGCATCGCTTCAGGCGGGCCTTCCTGCGATACTTCCGGGGCTTG
>CAZNRF010000405.1:0-3170 GCA_964575075.1 uncultured Spirochaeta sp.
ATGGCGGCGGCATATTCCTTCACCTTGTGTCCACTGGTCCTCTTTCGGACCTGATACGTAGGGTCAACTATTACGTCGCCCAATCTAACTGTGCTGCGCATTGCAAACTCCTGATAATTTGGTAGCTGCCCATACGGGCCGCTCTTCACGTTTGGATTTCTCAGATCTCATGGCTCGCTCTTTTACTTTGGTTTTCTCTCGTCTAATGGCTCGCTCGGCGTGGATGGTTTTCTCATTCTCAATGTCTCGCTCCCGGACTGTGGTTTTCTCGGCCCTGGTGGCTCGCTTGTGGCATGTGGGGTTCTTGCGCTCCACTGCCCGATTCATTACCTGATCCGCTCCATGGCCGCCTCGCGCTCGTCAGCGGTATTCGGCATATCTACCTGCGTCCCATCGGTCGAAAGACTGGATACGTAGTTATCCAGGAAGAGGTTCACCTGCTGCGAGAACGTCCGATGTTCCCGCTTGGCGATCTCTTCGATTTTCTCTACCAGCTCGTCCGGCATGCGGACTGTCTTGGATTGTTTCGTTCCCTCTCTCATGTGCAGTACATTAGCATGTTTTGTAGGCGGGTGCAAGACACTTCGGGTAAATTATTTGAAAAGTTTTTCCGATACTGTTTGCAAGGTGCAAGACACTGTAATACAATGGTATGTAGGAGGCCCGCCATGGCAACCGGACCCAGAAATAGAAAGAGCACTCAGAAGACAGTCAGGATGCCGAACTGGTTGGTAGAGCGGATCACGGCCATCGGCTTCAATTCAAACAGAACTTTCTCGAATACGGTGACTGACATTCTGTCGGAAGCTATAGACGAGTATGAAAGCCGGTACGGTCGATCTGAGGATGAGCCTATCGAACCAAACGACAAGCAGGAAACATCGTGAAATTTCCCTATTTTGGTTATCGACCAAGAATGGAGAAAACTACACACCCCACGCCAGAAGGTGAGCGTGGTACAATCCTACACTTTCCCCGCATGTTGCGGAGATAACTCAAGAGGAGGGAGCTATGGAACCGAAAAAAATCTCGTTTTTCGTACTGATCGGGGTCGTACCGCTGCTGCTGATCGCGGTGGCGACTGGCGATACTGACCAGGAGGCAGAAACGGAAGATGAGCCCACAATGGCTGAAAGGGTATACCAGCGCGCCCACCAGGAGATGGACGATGGTACATTCCCACTTCGTATGGATCGTTCCGAGATAGGCGCTGCCATTAGCTATATGGATGACATGCAACCAGACGAACTGTCCCGTTCACCATCTGGGAACCGGCGCGTGTACTTCGAGATGCGGGACGGATCAAGAGTCGTGTTCGTATTCGAGGAGAAGGCATCTGGGGGGCTCGGATACAGCTACATTACGACTGAGGATCGAATCAGGTAGGGGGGGGTGTCACCAAATTGTACCCAACTTTTACGGATAACAGGGGTAAACAGCGGTAAACCGGAGTAAACCGGAATCGCGTAAAACCTTACAGGAGTTGATTTTATGAATAACCGAGGTAAATGGCGGGAAGCCTTCAAAGGGCCTCATAATCCGCGTGTCTTCGGTTCAAGCCCGAATGGGCCCATTGATAACTGGTTCACTGGTAGTGAGTTACAGCGTTGCGGAGATTCCAGTGACGCAATTCACTGCCAAAAATCAGGGGGTGTACCCAAATTGTACCCAACTTCGGAGCGACCATGCGCGGAGTGAGAACACCGTACCCGGAGCCGTTTAAACCGAGCGGCCGGAACGTCTATTATTTCAACTACAACGATCCTCGAACCGGGGAGCGCCGCCGCCGATCAACTGGGTGTTCTCGGATCGGTGACGCCACCGCCGAGGTCAAGCGCTTTATGGACGCGCTGGCCTCGGAGACTTCGCCAGAGATGGCCTTATCGTTTGGAGAGTATGCCGCGCCGTTCTTCCTGGACGGCCAGTGCCCTCGGCAATCTCGCGCCAAAGACGAGCGGGAGCAATTCTCAGAACGTCACATGCGGGACCTTCGCCACGGCCTCGAGCGCGTGATCGGCCGCCCTGCATTGGATCGAAAAGAGGAGTACCCGCCCAGGCCCTTCTCGAAACTGCGCCTCGGGAAGATCACGAGGAGTGACGTGTACGCACTGCGCCGGGAGCTATCTCGCGATCCCGGAGGTCGCGCCGGCCAGCGGTGTTTTACCGCGGTAAAGACCGTGCTGGCCGAGGCCACGATACGGGGGCACCTCACCACGTCTCCTGCTGACGGGATCGGACCGTATAAGAGACCAGAGGCCGGGAGCGGAGAGGCCGGGGCCGTACAGGAGCGTGGAGCGTTCTCCCTCGAGGAGATCCGCGCCCTCTGGGCCCACCGATACGATCTGACGGCATCGAGGTACAGCTACGCCCGTGGATTCGGCCGGGAGAAGTTACGGGACACTCGTCACGGGGTCGCCCTGGCGCTGCTGATCGGAATGGGGCTGCGCGTCGGTGAATTGCGGGCTCTGCGGTGGCGTCATATCGATATGGACAGTGGACTCCTGGACGTCATCGAAGCGGTGAAAGACCAAACCGCAGGCTCTCCGATCGGGCCGCCCAAACGTGGGAAGCTCCGGCGGGGATTGTCGATACCTGGTCCGGTCCTCGAGGATCTGCAGAGCCACCGGGAGAATATGCGGATCGCTGGTGAGCAGTACGTCTCAGCAGACACGCCGATCATCACCGACGCCGACGGCGGTATCGTCGGCCCGACGTGGGTCGGAGATATGTGGCGCCGGGTCAAGTCCGCGGCCCCGGACTATGGTATAGACTTTGGCGATCGCTGGTTGACCCCGCACTCCTGCCGCCACTCTCTGAATACGTGGCTACTGATCGAGGGAGCACCACCGCTCCAGGTCCAGGAGTTCCTCGGCTGGGAGAGCGAGGCCGGGAAAGCCCTCGCCGCGATGCAACACCACTACGGACACTTTGAGCTTGCCGGGACCCGGAAGGTTGCGGAGTATATCGAAGGGATTCTATCTCCTCAGGAGAGCGCTGCTACGCCGCGTGATTCCGCTGGGTAACTCTCGGATGATAGTAGCGGCTGGACACCAGGCCATCCTCGTCGTCCCATTCCAACGCCTGCGCCTCGCGGAGTGCCCGGTAGCGGTGCTTCTCGTGCCACTCGTCGGCGGGGACAAGCGACGGAAGCAACCGCACGCGGACGCCGT
>CAZNRF010000406.1:0-3160 GCA_964575075.1 uncultured Spirochaeta sp.
GATAAGGGCTGCTCTCAGACTGGTACCTGCGGCTACCGGGTTCGTTCGATTTTTCGGCCAGCCCTTCGAGCGGGTGCGTCGGCGTGTCGGGTACGTCCCGCAGCGGGGAAGTGTTGACTGGGATTTCCCGACCTCAGTACTCGATGTGGTAACGATGGGGTTGTACGGACAGATCGGGTGGATACGCCGGGCAGGGCGGCGGGAGCGCGATCTGGCCATGGGTGCCCTTGAAGAGGTTGGTCTCAGCGATCTTGCCCACCGGCAGATCAGTCAGCTCTCGGGAGGTCAACAGCAGCGTACCTTTCTCGCCCGAGCCCTCGTTCAGGATGCGGACCTGTACTTCATGGATGAGCCCTTCGCGGCGGTGGATGCCGTTACCGAGCGCGCCATCATAGCGATTCTCCATGAGTTGCGGTCGCGAGGGAAAACCGTCCTGATCGTTCATCACGATCTGCAGACAGTTGCGGATTATTTCGATTGGGTTGTGCTTCTCAATGTAGAGGTGGTGGCATCGGGTCTGATCGATGAAGTGTTCACTGCGGAGCGTATTGAACGGACCTATGGTGGTACCGTTGCGGCGGTTCAGACCCGACGGGGATCCGAAGGGTGATCGCCGGAAGGTTCTCTATACGGAACATCTGGATCGCTGCTGCGGGTCTGACCGTCCTTGCGGTCTTCACCGTACTGATCATCGCGTCGAGTGGAGTCCGTCTTACATACACCCTGCGCACCGTTACCGCCGGCGGCTTGCTCCTTGGCGCCGTAAGCGGTGCGATCGGGTCTTTCGTGGTGCTGCGCAATCAGAGTCTCCTGGGGGATGCGATCAGCCACGCCGCACTCCCGGGGGTAGGGATAGGGTTTCTGATCGCGGGCCGAAGCCTTGGTGCTCTGTTGTTCGGTGCGGCAACGGCAAGTCTTCTTGGTGTCTGGTTTATCTCCTTCGTCACCCGCAACTCCCGGATCAAGCAGGACAGCGCTATGGGCATCGTCCTGGCCGGCTGGTTTGCCGTCGGAATCGGTGTTCTCACGTTTATCCAGCAGCGGCCGGACGCCGGTCAGGCGGGACTGAGTACCTTTATCTTTGGAGAGGCCGCGGCGATGGTGAAAGGTGATGTCCGGATTCTGGCTCTTGTTGGAAGCGGTGTTGTTGTGCTTCTTCTGCTCTTCTGGAAAGAGTTCAAGCTGGTGACCTTTGACCCCGATTTTGCCCGAGCCAACGGGTACCGGGTGCGGACAATCACCGGACTCCTTCTGCTCCTGGTCGTTGCAACGATCGTTATCGGGCTGCAACTCGCCGGTGTTGTGCTGATGGTCGGTCTGCTGATCGCTCCCGGCGTTGCCGCGCGGCAGTGGACCGGACGTCTGGAAGCGATGGTTGTCCTGGCAGCTCTGATCGGCGCTGTTTCCGGCGGTGCCGGGGCGGTTGTGAGTGCCCTCGATGCGGACCTGCCGACAGGTCCGATGATCATCCTGATCGCCTCCGTTTTCGTTGCCTCTTCGCTCCTCTTCGCGCCGGGTCGCGGTGTGATATGGGAGGTACTGCGCAGGCGCCGGGATCGACAGGTGCCGGAGAACGACAATGGCCGGTATTGAACGAGGGCTCATCTGGATTGTAACCCGGGCCGTGACACACGATGAACTCAACGCGTTCTTTCGCGATCCCGAAACGACGGCGATCCTCATCGGCGGGCTCATTGCGATCTCCGGAGGAATTCTCGGAACGTTCCTGCTCCTTCGCGGCATGGCCCTCACGGCAGACGCGATCAGCCACACGGTACTCCTGGGAATCGTCGTAGTCTTTATGATGACGGCAGGTATCGGACGAGAGCCGTCGCTCTCGTCTCCCTGGCTGCTTGTCGGTGCTGTGGTGGCGGGAGTGGGAACCGTTGCGCTTACGGAATTGGTTCATCGTTCAGGTCTGTTGAAACAGGACGCCGCGCTTGGTCTCGTTTTTCCGCTCCTCTTTGCGATAGCCGTTCTGTTGGTCTCCCGATATACCGACGACGTCCACCTTGACGAGGATGCCGTGATGGTCGGCGAAATCGGCCTTGCCTGGGCCGACACCAGCAGTCACTGTTTCGGTGACTGTGAATCGGTGGTAATCACCCCCGATGATCCGCGGGCGGTTCTGTCCCGGCGATGCACAAACTGCCGAACCGAGGGAATCAGTCCACGGGATGCCGGCGCCCGGTTTGTCGAGACGTGCACGAACTGCGGAGAGTACTCTCCGGCGGCGGCATATCGTGCGGGTCTTACGACGGAGCGACCGGCGACCGTCTTCTGGCCCGCGTCACTCACTGTCGTATTCGTGTTGATGGTGATCACCGTACTCTTCGTGCTCGTTTTCTATAAGGAACTCAAGATTTCGACATTCGATCCCGCTCTGGCAAAAGTGTTCGGTTTCAGGCCCGCTGGTCTCCAGTACGCTATCATGACACTGGTGAGTCTGGTGGCGGTTGGAGCGTTCAACGCGGTCGGTTCAATACTGGTGATCGCCTTCTTTGTCCTTCCCGCGGCAACCGCTTTTCTTCTGACCGAACGGCTTTCGGTGATGCTTGTTCTCAGCGGCATCATCGGCACCGTCGCCGTATGGCTGGGATACGGACTGGCGCGGGGCGACGTATTCATATTCGACCTGACCACCCTTGTTCCGGGAGGATGGAACACATCGATTTACGCTGCCATGGTCGTCATGATGTTTCTCTTCTTCGTGTCGGCGTTTCTCGTCTCACCGCGCCACGGGGTGTTCTCTGCCGCGATCCGACGGGTGCGTCAGACGGCCCGGTTCCAGGAGTATGCGATGATGGGGCACATCACACACCACTCCGGCACTGCCGACGAGGTACTCGAACTGACCCTTGCAACGCTTTCCGCTCACATTCAGTGGCCCCCGCCGCGGGTACGCAGGGTCTGTAACCGCCTTGTTCGGCGATCACTGGTACGGATCGACGACCGGGGTGTCCTGGTTCCTACCGAGAACGGGAAAAGGAGCGTAGCGAGATTTATCGGGGGGAGCGGACGGGGGTGAACCGGGTGCTCCGACTACCGGAACCTTGCTCCGGGATCGAAGGCAACCCGGGAAGAAACGTGCATAACCGCTCTCTCCTGGTTTCGGCTTTTGGTTTTCCGCGTTCCGACGTCCAGGACTCCCCGGATTCCC
>CAZNRF010000407.1:0-3156 GCA_964575075.1 uncultured Spirochaeta sp.
GACCGCCTGGCGCGCGGTGGCAAGTACCGAGGCGGGTTCAGCCGAAACACGGAGAAGCAGGCGCGGGTGCCCATCGCGCTCTTGTTGGATGAGCCCGAGGGACTCTTGCCGCTCCTGGAGCAGTACAACTTCACCGTCGGGGAGAACGCCCCCGGCGACGAGGAAGTTGCCCTGGACCCGGAGCTCCTGGGGAAGGTCTTCGAGAACCTCCTGGCGGCGTACAACCCGGAGACCAACGTCCAGGCCCGAAAGGCGACCGGTTCGTTCTACACGCCCCGAGAGATCGTCAACTACATGGTAGATGAGAGTCTCATCGCCCACCTCACCACGATGTGTGGGGAGGAGCACGAGACCGAGATCCGCACGCTTTTCTCTGAGGGAGTACCACCGGAGGATCCGAAACTGTCGAAACGGATCGATGAGGCGCTCACGACGGCACGGATACTCGACCCCGCCTGCGGCTCCGGCGCCTTTCCGATGGGTGCTCTCCTGCGGATGGTGGATGTCCTGAGAACGGTCCGTCGGATCCCCGAGGATCAGTCGGTCTGCGACCTCAAGCTGGAGTTGATCGAAAACGCGATCTACGGCGCGGATATCCAGACGATCGCGGTACAGATCTCCAAGCTCCGCTTCTTCATCTCCCTCATCGCGGAACAGCAGCCCACAGGTGACGCCGACAACAACTACGGTATCCACAGCCTTCCCAACCTGGAGACCAAGTTTGTCGCCGCCAACTCGCTGATCGGCTTGCCCCGCCGGACCGACGCGTTGCCGATGCACGACGTGGAAGACCTGAAGAAGCACCTCTGGGAGGTACGACACCGGCATTTCCAGGCGCGTTCCTACCGGGAAAAGAAAGAACTCCGCGAGAAGGACCTGGCCCTGCGCACCGCTCTGGCGGAGTCCCTGGAGGACGCCGGCGGCTTCGACACCGAAGCGGCGCACCTCATGGCCGCCTGGGACCCCTACGACCAGAACACCAGCGCCACCTTCCTGGACCCGGAGTGGATGTTCAACGTCAAAGATGGATTTGACGTAGTGATCGGAAATCCGCCTTACCTCAATGTGGAACTCATTTCGAGAGAGGCCAAGGCAGAGTATCGCAAGCGGTTCACGACATTCTATAAGCGATACGATCTCTTCGGGTTGTTCTTTGAAGCCGCCCTGACCGAAATGACCAATGACAAGGGAAAGGTTGCCCTCATTGTCCCGCAACAGATCGCGAACAACTTGTCCTACAAAAAGCTCCGTGACTTGATGCTCGATAATCATTGGTTGAAGGAAGTGCTATATCTCGGGGATCAAGTGTTTGAAGCTGCCAACAACGACGTCTGCGTCATCACGCTGTCGAAATCAGGCAACGACAAGATTAGGCTGGTATATGCGTTGGATTTCGACAATCGGGAAGAGACGTATGTTTCGAGTGGCTTTTTCTTGGCATATGGCAATGTCATAAGCTTCAAAATTGACACGTCAGCTGAATCCATTCACGAGAAGATCTTGTCGGCGAACGGAGGCCGTATCCATGACAGCTTCAAGGTGTTTCAAGGAATTGTGACCGGGAACAACACTGCGTTTCTTCCGACTCCCAACGACATAAGTGAGTTTGGCATCGAAGAGGAACTGCTCAAGCCGGTACTCTACGGACGGGACTTCGCAAAATGGGTAATCAAAGGAATCGATCATAAAGTCCTATATGTCACAAGCAACACAAATCTGACCGATTTCCCAAACGCAGAGCGTTGGCTACATCAATTCAAGGAGCGCCTCCAGACCCGACGAGAGTGTATCCGTAACGTTATACCGTGGTACTCCCTTCAATGGCCCCGAGACAAGATCGATTTCGAATCCCGCTCCAAGATACTCGTTCAGCGAACTAGGAATCCCCGACTGAAAACGAGAGTCGTTGCAACTCTGGATGAGAACGCAACCTACGCCATGGAGAGCGTAATCTTGCTTGTGCCGCGTGACCCTGGAACCGACACACGCCTTTTGGTCGGTTTTCTCAATTCGAGGCTCATTAATTTCCTTTTCAGTACAAAATTCCTCAATGTCGCGGTCAAAGCACATTATCTGAAAGCAATTGCGCTCCCCGTTGTCGATGCCGGTACCACCCACCGTGTCGTTGAGTTTGTCTCGGATTTGCTTGCAACCAAAGAATCCGACCCCACCGCAGACGTCTCCGGACTCGAAGCCGAAATCGACCAGCTCGTCTACAAGCTCTACGACCTGACACCGGAGGAGATCGCGATCGTGGAGGAGAGCACCAGCGGTGACTCCCACGTCAAAAAGCCCGCCTCGCAACCTTCCGCGGCAGAGAAGCCGTCCAGAAAGAAGTCTACCCCCGACCTTCCGCCCTCGCTTCCGGGGTGGGACTGAGGGTATCGTGTAGCCATGGCGGATCGGTCCGGCGCGCTCAACCTGCCCATCTCCCTGGATGACATCCTCCGGGGGAAAGCGGTGGAGTGGGAACGCCTGGAATACAAGTCCGGGTGGAATCCCGAATCGGTGCTCCACACGATGTGCGCCTTTGCCAATGACTTTCAGAACTTGGGGGGCGGGTATATCGTCGTCGGCGTTGCCGAGACCGACGGCCGCCCTCGGCTCCCGCCCGTCGGCATCGCTCCGGAATCCCTCGACGCGATCCAGAAGGAACTGCTCAACCTCGGATACTCAGCCATGCAACCGCCATACCACCCGATCGCCGAACCGTGCACCGTCGACGGCAAAACGATCCTCGTGATCTGGGCGCCCGGTGGGGAAACGCGGCCGTACAAGGCGCGGGTAAGTCTCTCAGAGAAAGATTCTACCTGGGCGTACTACATCCGCAAACAGTCCAGTACCGTCCGCGCCCGCGGCGCCGATGAGCGGGAACTGATAGGCCTGGCCGCGACGGTTCCCTTTGACGACCGCTACAACCAGCAGGCATCGATCGACGACCTCTCGGTAGACCGCATTGTTGAATACCTCCGCGAAGTGGAAAGCGACCTGGCGGAGGAAGTCCCTTCAACGAAGCGTGAAGCACTGGGACGCCGGATGAACATCGTCGGCGGTCCCCGGGAACGTGTCTTCCCCAAGAACGTGGGGCTTCTCTTTTTCAACGACGATCCCCGCCGGTTCTTTCCCGTCACGCAGATAGACGTGGTGTGGTTTCCC
>CAZNRF010000408.1:0-3145 GCA_964575075.1 uncultured Spirochaeta sp.
CGAACACACAAGCGTCGCGATGTGGAAAGAGAGGGCCCGGGTCCTCCGGGCAAACCCTACCGGCCGCTACACCCCAAACGCCGCCGCCAAAGACATTCCCCTCAGGGGGGCGATCGAGGCCAGTCTCCGAGATGCACGCCGCACGGTGGTACGCGGCACCTGACACGGTAGCGGTGCCCCCTGCGGGCGCGGACGCGTTCGGCAGGGGACGAAAAACGCGCGGTGTACTTGCTTTACTGGGGACTCCGGCAAATAATGCATCGGTAAGAGGTGTGCTGTATGAGCTATGATCTGAAGACGATTCACGCGCCCCGCCTGGAGGGTTCCCGCCTGCTCTTCGCCGCGTGGCTGTTGGAACACGGCGTCTCCGGCCGCCGGTTGGCTCCCGCGTTTCTTCACAACCTGGGAATCGACCGCTTCCGTGAGCTGCAACTGAGCGAGCCGCTTCTCTTCAAGCCGGTCGGTCCAACCAGCGATCCGCGCACCGCAGCGGATTCTGCCGAACCGCACCCCGCTCCGGAGATCGAGATCCTCGACGAGATCGGCACCACTCAGCGGCCCCCGGAAAGCTATCTATTCCCCTCCGTAGCGGATTATGCCCGGGCCTACCGGGCGGGATCTCTCACTCCCAACACGGTCGCGGAACGGCTCGTACACGTTCTGGAACACCAGGACCGCGGCAATCCCCCGCTCTACGCGTTTATAGACTGGCGCGCCGATGAGATTCGCCGCCAGGCCCAGGAATCAACGGATCGCATCGCCGACGGTACGCCCCGATCGATCTTCGAAGGAGTGCCTGTCGCCATCAAGGATGAGATCGACGTCGCGGACTATACAACCACGCTGGGGACGAGCTTCATCCATGGACACCCTGCCGGGGAAGATGCGTGGGTTGTGGCTCGCCTCCGGGAGGCAGGCGCGATCATCGTGGGCAAAACCAATATGCACGAGATCGGGATCGGCGTGACCGGACTCAATCCGTTTCGGGGCACCCCGGTCAATCCGTATGCGCCGTGGCGTTACCCAGGGGGCTCCTCTTCAGGGAGCGCCAGCGCCGTGGCATCGGGAATCTGTCCCGTCGCGATCGGTGCTGACGGGGGCGGGGCGGTACGAATCCCCGCCGCATACTGCGGTATCTTTGGTCTCAAACTCACGATGGGACGTGTGAGTGAGCGCGGGGAATTTCCGCTGGCGCCAACCGTCGGCAATGCAGGACCGATCGCCGGGAACGTTCGGGACCTGGCACTCACCTACCTCACCATGGCCGGTCCGGACCCGGAGGATCCTCACAGCCACGCCCAACCCCGGCCCACCCTGGACGGTTTTCTCGACTCCGTGCAGGGACTTCGCGTCGGGGTGTTTTCTCAGTGGTTTGACGATTCCCGGGAAGAGGTGCGCCAGGCGGCGCGAGGACTTCTGGACCAGCTGGTCGCCCAAGGGGCTGAGGTGGTAGAAGTCTCCATTCCGGAACTGGACGCGCTCCGGGTTGCACATCTCGTGACGATCACCTCGGAGATGCGGGCTGCCATGGACCCCTATTACGGAGTACACCGGAGCGATTTTAGCAACGAGGCTCGCGCCAATCTCGCACTGGCCCGTTTCATCACCACCTCCGACTATCTCAAAGCGCAGCAGGTCCGGCGCCGGGGGCAAGAGCACTTTGACGCCGCATTCTCCCGGGTAGATGTTATCGCCACGCCCACCACCGCGAATCTGCCGCCGCGGCTCAACCGGGATCGGCTGCTTTCGGGAGTGTCTGACCTTCACTCGCTGAGTGAGACGATGCGCTACACGGTAGCGGCCAATATGCTGGGCTATCCGGCAGTGAGCGTGCCTGCAGGGTTTGTCACCGCCCGGAGCCGGCATTTCTGGCACACCGTGGAGGAGACCGATGAGGACGGAAACGTCTACTCTCAGGTGCCGGTGGGGCTGCAGTTTATCGCCCCCCATTGGGAAGAGACGCTCTTGCTGCGAGTGGCCCGGGTATGTGAGGAAATCGTGGTCAGGCCCCGGCCGAGAGTGTACCTTTCCCCGTATGAGTCGCGTAATCCCATCGAATCCGGTCACGAAGCGCCGCGGAACGAGTAGGTACTATGAGCGCACTGAGTGAAAACCGCTCCGTCCGCCAACGTCCTGAGGAAGGGTTTCGGCGCTGGTTTGTAAACGAGTATTTCGATATCATCATCTGGTACGAGTCACGCCACACGCCGCCGACCGGCTTTCAGCTCTGCTATGACCGCCACGCTAACGAACGCGCCTTCACCTGGCAGCGGGGTAAGCAGAGCAGCCATTTTGTCTCCGATCAACCCCACGGTGAGCGGAGCGCCTGGGCGGCCACGGCGATTCTCCACGGGGATGCAGGCCCGGTACCGTCGGATGTGCTGAGCCGCCTCCGGAACGAGCAAGGCGAACTGGACGGCGCCCGGTTAGAGCTCATTGACCGCACCGCCCGGGAGTACAATCAACGCTACGAGGAATAACCACCAGTCCTCGGTATCACGACAGCCGAATACCGTAACGCCCCGGTACCGCCTCCGGCTTGCATACGCTATATTACCACCATGGAATGGAGAGCAAGTCATATCCTGGTAAAAGAAAAAGGCCTCGCAGAGCAGCTATTGAAACGAGTAAAGCAGGGTGCTCGCTTCGAGGCGCTGGCCAAAGAGTTTTCCACCTGTCCCAGCAAATCCAAAGGCGGCGATCTGGGGTGGTTTGGACCGGGAAAGATGGTCAAACCATTTGAAGCAGCGCTGGTCAAACTGAGGCCGGGTAAGATTTCCGGGGTGGTAAAAACGCAATTTGGCTACCACATCATCAAAAAGACGGGGGAGCGATGAGTCTTCGCGACGAGGCACTGGAGTACCATCGTCGCGGCCGGCCGGGAAAGATTGAGGTCGCGGCTACCAAGCCGCTCACCACGCAGTACGATTTGTCCTTGGCATACTCCCCGGGGGTTGCCGAGCCGTGCCGCGAGATCGCCGCTGATCCCGATGCCAGTTTTGAGTACACCGCTCGGGGTAATATGGTAGCGGTGGTCACGGATGGATCGGCGGTCCTTGGCCTGGGTTCGATCGGTCCGGAGGCTTCGAAACCGGTTATGGAAGGGAAAGCGGTCATCCTGATGGATATGGTGGATATCAGTGCA
>CAZNRF010000409.1:0-3139 GCA_964575075.1 uncultured Spirochaeta sp.
CGCTCAGGATAATCATGGGGAACGTCACCAGATTGAGCAGCCCACCAGCGAGCTCCTCGCTTTTAATCCGGGAGGCGAAGACGAGGCCCACGGCGATCATACACAGAATCGCCAGCGCCGTGAGCAGGAGCAGCAGCAGGTACGACCCGTTCATCATGAAGTTGAGAAACGCGTTGGTTCCCGCGTACACCACCGCCGAGGTCACCACCACGATCATGAGCCGACTCGCCGCCTGGGCACTAATGAAGCTGAACGCCGACACCGGTGTTGCCTTGAGTCGCTTCAGAACACCGTTCTTGCGGTACCGCACAATGACGAACCCCACGCCGAACAGACAGCTGAACATCATGTTCATGCCGATAATGCCGGGAACCACCCAGTCCACGTAGCGAATCGGCTCGCCCGTGACCGCCTCCTCTCGGAGGCTGGGCGAGCCGGCCCCGGCACCGGCGACACTGCTCTCCAGTAGCCGCCGCAACACCGGCCCGTTGGCGGATTGCTGATTGATGTAGTACCGCCCCGCTTCAAAATCAAGCACCATGTCCAGTTGGTGCCGGCGCACGCGCTCAACCACCTCGTCGGCTGAGAGATCGCCGCCGGCGGCGGACTCGCCGTGTTCCGTCCCGTAGCGGATGAATTCGATCTGCTCGATCTCCATGAAGGCAAAGTCTTCGGCGGGTTCTCCAACGATCCCCACCGTAAACAGGGTCTGATCATCTCCGGAAAAGGCGAAGGCAAATCCGAAGACCAGCACCACGGGAAAGAGCAGATTCCAGAAGAAGGTGCCCCGGTCCCGAACAAATTCCATCGTCCGAGCTTTGAAGATCGCGCTAAATTTTCGCATGGTGGTGTACTCCTACGCCCGCAAGGAACTGCCGGTGAGCTTAATGAACAGGTCTTCCAGGTTCGGTTTGTGGATCGAAAGGCCATCCAGGTTGGTTTGGTCCGCCAGAAGCCCCTGAAGCGTCTGATCGAGTTTGCTGGAGGTCATCTCCATGACCTCCTCGTCATCCACCGGCACGCGGATGACGACCCCTTCAAAATGCTTGTCCAGTAGTCGGTCCGGTGTGTCCAATTCCAGCAGATGCCCGTGGTCCATGATCGCCACCTGATCACACAACAGTTGCGCCTCATCCATATAGTGGGTGGTGAGGACCACGGTGGTGCCTTCCGCCCGAATACGGCGGATCAGTTCCCAGAAGTTTCGTCGCGCCTGCGGATCCAGCCCGGTGGTCGGTTCGTCCAGAAAGACGATCTCCGGATTTGGAACGATCGCCAACGCGAGAAGCAACCGTTGCCGTTGGCCGCCGGAAAGCTTGCGGTTGTCCCGGTTGATGATATCTTCCAGAGAACAGATGTGAATCACATCCTCGATGTCGCGCGGATCGGGGTAAAACGCGTGGAACATCTTCAGCGTCTCCCGCACCGTGATAAACTCCGGCAACGCCGTGGACTGAAACTGAATTCCTACTTTCTCCCGGAATCGCTGACCGATCGGCTCGCCCCGAAACAGAATCTCGCCGGAGGTTCCTTTGAGAATCCCCTCCATCATCTCAATCGTGGTGGTCTTGCCTGCGCCGTTGGGCCCGAGGAGCCCGAAACATATTCCTTCGGGAATCTCAAAAGAGACGCCGTCTACCGCACGAACGGTCCCGTAGTCTTTGACCAGATCGCGGACCTGCATGATGTTGCTCATTGCGCCTAAGGTACTACAAACCGGGAGACGAGAAAATCGGTTCGAGGATTGATCGGTCTCGGGACAGGGATTACCATTATGGTATGAGAATTACCATCGATCGTGCCGGGCGGGTGGTTATCCCCAAGGAATTGCGTCGGCGTTACCACTTGCAACCAGGAACGGAACTGGAGATTGCCGGTGACGCTCAGGGTATTCGCATCGCACCAGCCCAAATGGCCCCATCGCTTTTGCCCAAGGATGGGATTCTTATCCACCACGGTGACGATGGGGATCTCCAACGACAAGACCTGGATGTCGGTGCGTTCGTCATCAGTCAGCGGGCTCAACGTGACGCCTTCATGGTTGCAGAGGACCCTGAGTAGATGAACGCGCTCTTCGATACCTCGGTCCTCGTACCCGCGGTGGTGGATCAGTTAGCGAATCACGGTGTTTGCTTTCAAGTATTTGCGGCGCACACTTCGGCGCCGGAACGGGGGTTCTGCTCGACTCATGCACTGGCGGAATGTTATTCAGTTCTCACCGCACTCCCGCTCAGGCGTCGAGTGACCCCTGGCGAGGCGCAACGACTCATACGAGAGACCTTCGTTTCCCGGCTCACAGTGGTATCACTGGAGACGCTGGCTTACACGGAAGCGGTCGCCCGCGTAGCGGAGCGGGGAATGGTCAGCGGGGCCGTCTATGATGCCCTTCACGTGATGGCTGCAGAACAGGCGGAATGTACCCGCATCTATACCTACAACACCGATCACTTTCTTCCGCTGGTGACCGGGGGGCTTGAAGTATCCACGCCGTAGGTCGCCTGCCCCCTTGCCCCGGGAGGTCTGCAGGGGCACAATTGCGCTCATGAGCACACGAACCGTATATGTCGGCGCCCACGTGAGCGCCTCCGGCGGGGTCAACAACGCCCCGGCCAACGCGGCGGAAATCGGCGCCACCGCCTTTGCCCTCTTCACCCGTAATCAGCGCCGGTGGACATCAAAACCGTATGAGCAAGACACGATCGATGCCTATCACGCCGCCATGGCGGACCACGGCTATACCGCCGACCACGTGATTCCCCACGCCAGTTATCTGGTAAACCTCGGCAGCCCCAGTGACGAGACGCGGGAGAAATCGATCGACGGTCTCGCCGATGAGCTTCACCGCACGGTGCAGCTGGGCCTGCGGTGGCTCAACTTTCATCCGGGCACCTCCAAGGGCGACCTGGACGAGGATGCCACGCTGCGACGCATCGCCGACGGCATGGACCGTGTTCTGGAGCAGGTGGAGGGCGGCGTCCTTGTTCTGGAAAATACCGCCGGCCAGGGAGCCTCTATCGGCCGGACGATCGCGCAACTCTCGGGGATTTTGGGCTACGTGAAAGAGCCGGACCGGGTAGCGGTCTGTATCGATACGTGCCCCGCCCTCCCCGCCGGCCACGATGCCCGCCCCGCCCGTCGG
>CAZNRF010000410.1:0-3138 GCA_964575075.1 uncultured Spirochaeta sp.
CGACGCTCGCCACAGACCCAACCAGCCCGAGGGGCAGCACCCGGTCTCCCTGGATATAATGCATCACCCCCGCAACGGTCGGCCCAAGAAGCACCAGCGTCGCGAGAAACCCGCTCGCATAGTTCATACCGCGGTGGGTGTACCGGTACACACCGGCAATCACAACTCCCAGAATCAGGGCGAGGCCCATCGAAATAACAACATTTACCAGTTGCTCCGGCGGGAGCAGGATAATACCCAGCAATCTGTCCATTGAAACCCTTTCGTATCGCTTTCACCGCCCGAGGACACACGAAAAGACAGCCGTACATCGATACGGCTGTTGTTCCGCACATCTTCCATGTAATCGGGAAAGCGTGGCGTAGTCGTACAAAGGTACTACGAGAAGACAAAAAAAACCAGTCGAAGAACCTCACGGTTCTCTATCGCGCTGCTCCGGGAAGTGGAAAAGGCCACCCGGATCGCAGGGCTACCGGGGCGTCCGGGGAGCCGGCCTCGCTATCGATCCGGGCCACCCGCCTCGCAGGGCGACCCTGAAGCGTCCAGGCCTCTCGGAACGAAAGCGTCAACGTTGCACAGAACCCGTCAGCTCCCGATTCTCCGTCGCTCCACCTGGAAGAACGCCACCGCCTCCTGCAGTTGCTCTGCCTGACCGCTCAGTTCTTCCGCCATCGACGCCATTTCCTGCGATGAGGATGCGTTCTGCTGGACCACTCGGTCCAGCTGGGTCAGAGCATCGTTGATCTGCTCCGCACCGATATCCTGTTCCTTGCTGGACGCGGCGATCTCCCGAACGAGCTCTGCCGTTCTGCGTATATCCGGTACAACCTGCGAGATCAGGTCGCCGGCTCGTTGAGCCACCGCGACACTCTCTCCGGAAAGCCCGGCAATTTCCGCTGCTGCCTTCCCGCTATGCTCCGCCAGTTTCCGAACCTCCCCGGCAACGACGGCAAAACCGGCACCGTCGGCGCCTGCCCGGGCCGCTTCAATCGCAGCATTCAAGGCAAGGAGATTTGTGTTACGGGCAATCTCCTCGATCACACCAATCCGATGGGAGATATCGTTCATGGCATCAACTGTACCGGTTACTGCTGCTCCGCCGTCCTCCGCCCGTTGGGCTGCGGCTGTGGCGATCGTTTCCGTCTCGGAAGCGTTCTCGGCATTCCGGCGTATACCGGCCCCCATCTCTTCCATGGAGGATGACACTTCCTCGGCCCCTGCCGCCTGCTTTGATGCTCCGTCGGAAAGCAGACTTGACGTCTCCCTGATCTGGCCGCTTCCCGCTGCAACCTGGTCTGCGGCGTGTTGAATCCCCTCCACCACCCCTGTCAGGGCTCCCTGCATCTCTTCAAACGCCCGGGAGAGAAGACCTATCTCGTCGTTGCGACGCAGGTACCGTGGTTCAACCCTGCCGGTGAGGTCCCCCCGGGCAAGTGTTTCCGCCATGGCCGCCGCAGCGGCAATCGGGCGAGATACCGAGCGGGTGATCATGACCACTCCAAGTACGAGAGCCAGCAACAGAAGAACCGAGGATGCCCCCAGAAGACCGGCCACCGCAGTCCGCACACCACTGGTGATGAGTTCGTTGACCCGGGTCATCTCGATGCCGATAAAAAGAATCCCGATAACCGATCCGTCCTCGCCGAAAATTGGATCGTAGCCGGTGAAATAGCGTGCACCAAGAATCGTAGCTTCACCGATATAAAGGATGCCGTCCCTTACCGGACGGTACGCCGCGCTTTCGGAACCGAGCATCGTCCCGACAACCCTGTCGCCGTCGGCATCACGAATACTCGTAACAACACGCCGGAAGTCATCTCCATCACGGACAAAAATCGTGCTGACAACACCAAGGTCTCGAGATACCCGGTCCACAACCTCGTACCGGCCGTCAATGGGATCCCCATGTTCATCGACGAGACCGTCATCCTCGAGCGCTATTTCACCGTAGAGAGAATCGACGTAGAACTCTGCGGAAGCGATATCCCCGGCCATCTTCTCCGATGTCATTTCCAGAAGAGTAGTACGCGCCGTTGTCTGCACCATCACTATTGCCAGTGAAATCAGCCCCGCCGTCAGAACAACCAACACACCCGCGAACAACCCGATAATTCGAAATGCTATACCTCGTCTTACACCCTTCATTCGCGCCTCCCTGTGTGTTCCTGACCATCATCCGCCGTGTCGCTTCCCTCTCCCTCCACCTTCCGTATGTACCATACTAATCCAGTCATTTAAAAATGCACAGGGTTCTTCCTTGTATAGAAAATCGTGTGACACAACTCAGCAGATAGAAGGACGAAGCCGGCGGGCCGGGGGTTATCCGGGCCGCCGGACTGTGCAGGCGGTGCAGGCGGTGAAGGCGGGGCGGAAACAGTGGCTGGATGCCGGGTAAAGCCTCGTGAGAACGTATGTGGTCAGGAATTGAACTGCTCTGCCCGGCGCTTCCCTTGAGCCCGCGGTAGAGCTCCCTAACTATCACCGATGAGCTACCGATCGCGTCTACCGTGCTTCCGGCGAATCACAAGAGGAGGCGACCGGTCATGCATCGATGGGTGGATCGACTGGCAGCACGAAGATTCCTCGCGAACGGCTCTTTTGTTCGGCAGCAAACCGTCGTGATGGTGAATGATACAATGTACCCTTCCCCCGGGCGTTATCGAGAAAGTCTCTGCAGCGCAATCGCCTCAGAGTGATTTCGCCTTTGCTATGAAGCTCATCCATGGTAGTATCGATCTGGTAATCCAGAATTCACATCCTGGGCATTATGTCCAATGTGCGTAATCTAGCATATCCCAGTGATTTGGTTTCAGGTTTCTTCTTTTTTTAAACCGATTTGGGAGAAATTCAGTCGATGAGGAGAATGTTTGCTACCTTCCTGTTTCTGACGATTATTGCGTTTTGGGGATGTGACATGAACGGCCCCGAAGACGGCGCTCGACTGGAAGGGAGCTGGACGATCAGCTTCAATTCTGACGAGAATGGCCGGTCGAAAGACTACAGCCGGGAAGGAGAAACGCTCTATTTCGAAGAAAACTATATGGAGGAACGGGATATCGATGGAACGCCTCTGATCACCGGTGTCATTACTGAATGGGACGGGAACAGCTTTACCCGGGTTGAAGAGGTCAGCCAAAC
>CAZNRF010000411.1:0-3136 GCA_964575075.1 uncultured Spirochaeta sp.
ACTTGAAACCGGCGAGTTGTCGGCGGATGAATTGAACGGTAAAATTGAACTATTGGTACACCAGCGGCGTATCAGGGAGGGACTTTTGACTACCGCAGAACAGTTGCGAAAAATGGGCTTTGAAGAGGGTGAGGAAGTCGGGATCCGCAAAGGCGAGGAGCGCGGCCTCCGCAAAGGCGAGGAGGCGGGACGGCATCGCGAGCGCATGGAGCTTGCCCGGCAGATGCTGACCGCCGGGGAAGATATCGAAAAGGTTGCTCACTATACCCGACTTAGCCCGGAGGAATTACAGGCTCTCGTTGAAAAAGAGTCCTAAGCGAATACAGTTCTCGATTTTGCTCGCGTAACCCGAGTTACCATTCCGTCGAAACCACAGTCACGCATTACCCGCCGGCACCCCGCTACGCACCCTAAAACCTACGAAAAACACCCCAAAATTCGCGCTCATTCCGGATGGCACGGACCTTGCAAGGAAGTCATCAACTTAGAGTTCACGAGGCGTCCCGCAAAAACCGCCGCTCCGCCGCGATCCCCGGCGTGATCATGTCGACCCTATGGACGGTGCTGGTGATTAGCGCGGCGCAGTGAGGGGAAGGAGTAGCACGATGAGATACACGATTTTCGCCGTCATCATGGTCGCAGCGCTTAACTGCGCATTCGCCCAGACGCCCGACGAAATCCAAGGGAAGCTCGAAGCGATTCGTGAGGTGGAGTCTGATAGCGCCCGACTTGAAGCGTACGACGGGTACGTGGATGAGTTGGTGGAAGCGCGGACTTCGGATGATGCAGCAGCGGCTAACGATACCGGCGACTGGACCGTGTAACGAGTACCTCACCCACCGCATCGATGGAGAAGACCCGGTAACGCTCCGTTGGGGCGTGTCTACCAGCAACAATGCCACGTTCTATCCATCCAATGATGTGCAACTTGTTCGGGAGCTACTCCAAGCTGACGCGTTCGTGGTCAGAACAACTCCCTACAACGAATCACCGATGACGGTGACCTTTGACGTGCGGGGTTTTGAGGCTGCCGCCCGCCAGTTTGAGGATGATCTTCCCGGATGGTTTGCAACGGAATAAAAGGAGAACGATATCGACAGTACTTTGCATCGAGCACACAGACTCTTCATTTTTCTGGAAGAACCCAACGGTCTCGTGTTAGTCTACTCATGCTGTCAACAAAATCGGATAGCATATGACATAATGGAGTTATACTGTTGGACATTAGGCTGCGAGCATCTGAGTACTGTAAGCAACACCTGCAGAGAATTACTTCCCTCATCGGGTCCGATGAGGGAATGTTCACATTGGCCTGCGACAGCTTCCTCGAAGGACTGGCCGTCACCTTGGACCGCAACACCCGCGGGCTTGAGTTCAAGGATAAGATCGATATGCTCAAATACGCGTTGAGCCCTCTGATTCTGGATGAGCGGCGATTAGAACGGTCGTTCAGGAATTTTGGCACCAATCGGCGAGTCTCCAATGACATCAGACATGAATTCAAATCGCTGTCCGGAGAGGACGCCCTGGCTGCCACGCAACGCCTACTGGACTTTTTGCAGGCAATCGATCTCTCCGATGTGGACTACTCGATGTTGTCCGGCGAGCTGGAAAAATACTGGACGGTAAAGAAGTCTCCTGTTGAGTTTCACATGGAGCTGCGCTCGCAGATTCTTCGAGCCAACAAGTTCCGTCAAGAGAAAGAAGACCTCCTGCAGAAAGTTGCAGACTATCAAGATGTCCAAGAGCAACTTGACCAGATTCAAGCCGAGAAACTGCGATTAGAACACGAATATCAACAGGTTCGACAACAGTATAATCAATCTGACAAGCGCGTGGACGCCTTGCGCAAGTCCCTGCACGAAACCAAGGAAAACGAGCGCCGTATGGCGGCCCAGTTGGAACAAACTGATGATGTTCGCGCGTACGTTGACTATCTCGCTCGCTTCACGAGCTACACTCGCTCCCGGCAAGACTACGAGCGGAGCGTTCTCAAACTCAGCGCGGAGCAGCAGCGGGCCGTCGACCTGATCAAAGACACCGGCGACTACCTCATCAAGGGGCCCGCCGGTACCGGTAAAACCTTGGTCGTGATGCACGCAGTGCAGAAGGAACTCGACCGCTCCCGGGAAGAGCTCGGATTGACAGATGAACGGGCGGTGGGCGTTTTCACCTTCACCAAGTCGTTGGCGCGGTTCAATCGGTACCTTGCCCACGTTCTTGGCTCGGATACCCCTGACGCGGTGATCAAACACGTGGACGCCGTCTATCAGCAAGAACTCAAAGCCCTCGGATATCATATCCGCTACGGAAACGAGTTCGAACGGGATCTCATCGGCCGCTACCCCCTCCCGTTTCTTCCATTGGATCAACTCGTTCTCGAGGTCAACGACTTCATATTTGGAAACGATTTGTCGGAGGATGACTACGTGGAGCAGCGCGTCCCCCGGCGGGGTCTCAAGCAGCCCCTGTCCCGGACGCAACGGGAACACGTGTGGGCCGTCTCACGGCAAGTCGTGGACGAGATGGAGCGCACCAAAGCGGTCACCAAGTTCTACGGCGTGGCACTCCTCAAGCGCAGAGTAACCGAGGATCCGGCGTTTCGGGAAAGTCTGCTCATGCGGCGCGTCTTCATCGACGAAGCTCAGGACCTCACCGCCGTGGAACTCCATTTCATGAAGGCGATCAGCGTCAACGGCGTGGTCGTGGTGGGCGACCAGCAGCAGATGATCTATCGCCTGGGCGGCTCCTACCTCCAGGCGGGGATCGATATCCGGGGAAAGACGCAGATTCTCAAGGTCAACTACCGCAACACCGACCAAATCTGTCGCCTCAGCGAGAGCTATCGTGGTCTGGATGGTGAGGTGGACGACAACGATCTGGGGATGGGTGAGGCGTTCCGGCTGGGTCCGGCGCCGGAGCACTTCACTGCGGACAGTATCACGTCACTCTATGAAAACGTTGCTCGCCGGATCGAGTTCTTTCTGTCCCAGCTCAACTACGAGCCGGAGAATCTCGCGATCATCGCGCCCACCAACGGGATACTCGAGGCGATGGCGAAGTTCCTCACCCGCAACGGCGTCAAAAGCTGTTCCGTAAACGACAAGAAGTTTGACTTCGAAACCAGTGAAGGAGT
>CAZNRF010000412.1:0-3133 GCA_964575075.1 uncultured Spirochaeta sp.
CCGGTACTGAAAGTACCGATTCTCGCTTGCGTCGGGTAAGCACTTCCGTATGATCACGAAAAATCGCAACGGTATGTTCGAAATGAGCAGAAATGCTCCGGTCGGAGGTGACGACGGTCCACTCGTCATCGAGTACGTCAACTTCATCGCCGCCGAGGTTGACCATCGGTTCTATCGCTACCACCATTCCCGGCTTGAGTCTCGGGTTGGGCCCGCGCCCTACGTAATTGGGGATTTGCGGGTCCTCATGCAAGTCCAGCCCTACGCCATGGCCGCAGTACGGGCGCACCACACCGTAATCGTGTTGACTCACCAGGCGATAGACCGCTCGGGATACATCGTTAATGCGGTTGCCGGCGACAGCGGCCTGAATGCCTTCTTCCAAGCTCCGGCGGGTTACCTGAAGCAGTGTCTCCACCTCGGAAGATACCGATCCCACCGGTACGGTGAGTGCAGAGTCACTGTAGTATCCGTTGTATTCTATGCCGCAGTCTATGCTTACCACGTCGCCTTGATGCAGAACTCGCTCTCCGGGAATGCCATGGATGACCGCTTCATTCACGGAGGTGCATAGTGCCCCGGGAAACCCCTGATAACCAAGAAACGCGGGGCGGCCGCCGAGTGATTTGATTTCAGACTGGGCAACTCGGTCCAGATCAGCAGTCGTAATTCCCGGTTCGATGACGTGCTCGAGATGATCGAGCACGTCTGCTAACAGATGACATGACTCGCGGATGCCGGCTATCTGTTTGGCCGTCTTAATCCGTATCATTGGCGAAGCGTAGCACGTTCATTGGGGGGGTGCAATAAGACGCTGGTACGACGAAAGGTTCAGGTTGTTGGGTGCGAATCGGATCGCCATACCGAGTGTTTCCTGGGCACCGTCTATGTCTCCGGTGAGACGCTGATACTCTGTCCTGGCAAGAAGTGCACCCAGTTGTGCTCGTGAGTAGGCAGTGCGCGACAACTCGGGACCGCGTTGGAGCCATTCCTCGAAGCTATCCAATTCATCGGCAATCTCCGGTGTCGGGAGATGGCTCATCGTGAAAAGGACTCGGTTAAAACGACCAGTCCAGGAGTCGTCGGGATACAGATCGAGAAGCATCTCTGCTTGGGAATAGTCGCCCTCCTGACGAAGCCGCCAAAGGTGCAGCGTGGTCGACCACTCCCCATCGTTCGGATCGTAGCGATTACGAAGACGGTCCATATCGGTTTCGTCACCGCGGTGTGCGAGAAAACGCGCAAGGTACTGGGCAACAATCTCCGCATCCGGATTCTCGTTGAGATAGAGCCACAGATCGCTCTCCAGTCGGGTGAGCGGATGTCGCGGTCCAAGCACCGCTCGCGTCAACAACCAATCCCGGTGACGAGGCTCTCCTGATGAGGTCGCCACCACAGCCGGAGCCAACACCTGGGCCGCCGCCAGCCGCTCATTCTCGGCGACGAGCACCCCAGCCAACTCGCTGCGCAGAACGATCGAATCCTCATGAACTCGAAGCCCTGCCCGGAGAATCTGACGCGGATTTCCGTCGCCCAATTGGTGTGTAATCGCGGCATCATTGAGGAACGCGATTTGATCGAACTCCGGAGCTACCTGCTGGAGTTCTCGATAAAATGACCGAGCCTCTTCCAGGCGTCCCTGCTGGACCAACCCCTCTCCTTGTATGAGAAGGATTTCGGGTTCTACTGCCCGCGTTCCGGATAACGAGCGCAGCTGTTCAAACAGCCAGTCAATGTCTCGGAGCCAGACCGCCAGATAGAGCGGTGCCGGCTCACGCTCCGCATCGGGGAGTGCCTCCTCATCACGAAGATGTGTCACCAGCGACTCCACTCCCGGTCGATCGCCGGAGGCCGCACCTTCCAACGCCGCATTCACCCCGTAGGCTCCCACCCCGGTGAGTTCCCAGGCAACGCGATAATGCTCCAACGACGGAGATAGTTCCGTGCGTCCGATCGCCCGGAGTATCGGATACGCATCAGGAAGATTCCGATAGACATTGAGCTGCTCCCGGGATCGCTCGGTATCTTCGGGATCGATATCAGATAGAATTCGGAGAAACTGTCCCACTTCCGTGCCGGGCCCCTCCGAATCCAGTGGAAGTAGCTCGCGGGCGGTTGTTTCGTCGTTCCGGCGGATCGCAGCCAGTGCCGCGGCGTATCTCCAACGCGGGTCGTCGGGAAAGCGGCGCATCGCCGGCTCGGCCAACGCAAACACCGCCTCCCACCGCTGGGGTGCGGGGAGGTCCCAGCCGATTTTCATGAGCGTTTGCCAGTCTCCGGAAGAACGGGCGAACTCAGCCGCTTCCAGGAGCGCCGCGGTGGAGGTATCACCGCCCTCGATTCTTCGGAGCACCCGAGTGAACTGTACTGAATCGCGAATTGCCTCGACGGAGATCGCGATCGTTACGATCGTAATCACCGAGACTACCAACGCTGCGGAAAACACTGCTATCCGTCGCGATCGCGTCATGGATCTCCTACTGGCTTAAATGCTTACGAACCCCATCGAGAACACCGTTCACGAAACGAAACGCCTCATCGGTAGACATCTCTTTGGCGAGCTCTACCGCTTCATCTATCGTGACTTGCGCCGGTATATCCGGCTGGAATCGAAGTGAGTACACCCCGATGCGCAGGATCGCCAGATCTACCCTGGCCAGGCGATCGATATCCCAGTGCTCGAGCTGCCGGGAGATCAGATCATCAACCGCATCGAGCTCCTGTAACGTGCCTTCCACGAGAAGCCGCGGAAACGACAGGTCGTCGTGCTCGCTGGGATCTATCCAGGAAAACTGAACAAGTACGGCGGCAGGTATCTTCCCTACGTCCCAGCTATAGAGCGCTTGCACCGCGAGTCGCCGCCCTTTTCGCCGCGAAACCGTTTTACTTACCAATCGAGATTCTCGGGAAAACGAGTGATTTCCGCCTCATCCTGCAACCGGGCTAAAACCGTCTGCACGGACTCCTGAAAGATCTCTTGTTGTTGCTGGTTCAAGATGTACGCCCGAATCTGATCCCGAACGGTCGTGCGCTCACCGGGAAGCAACGGGTCATCTAACTGCAGCAGACGAGGAGCCCGACGGTCGGTAATCCGGAGAATATGTAGCCCGACGTTGCTTTCTAGAACGCCGGA
>CAZNRF010000413.1:0-3129 GCA_964575075.1 uncultured Spirochaeta sp.
TTAGAACCTGCACAATGTGCGACGGTTCGTATGCGATTCCCATGAAGAGCTGGAGGAGCAGGTGGGTGAAAACAATCGCCCATTTTACCGCATTGAGCACCTGTCGATTCCCGGCCATCAAGACGGCGAGCCCGTGCCACCCGGCGAATAGGAGAAATACTATCCGGAGCGAAAGGACGAGGCGAAGCACCCTCGTCTCCTCCACGTGCCTCAGATCCAGCCAGACCAGAATCAGGCAAAACACGGTGACACCGATCCAAACCAGAGACGAGTTTAGTCGTTCCAGTGTTCCGCGGAGCCGCACCGGCCACCGGTCGCTTCGCATGGTACGTAGATTATCCACCGACTCCCGGGGCCGCAAGTCCGAGGGAATCACCCCGGATTTGCGGGACACCTCACCTACTGAGAGCACGGTGCACCCGGAACGTGGAATTTCCCCCGTTTCGTAGACACTCCCAAGTCACCAGTTTCTTCTCTTCGAAATCTCCCAAAGACATAACGTCCTACTATTCCCGCCACCGCTCCGTTTCTACGCCATCTCCCTCGCCGACGCGTCCGGTCAGGATAGCATCGATCCCCGACTGCGCTTGTTCAAACATAGCCAGGTACTCCGACAGCTGCGTTCCGACAGCTGCGTACGGAGAATCTCGTTCTCCTTCTGAAGTTCGACAAACGCCCGATTCGTCCGCGCCGACTGCTGGGCGTAGTCGGCCTTATGCATGACCGATTCGGCGACGCGGCGAACCAGATCCCGCTTCTGCTCCTTCTGCTCCTTCTGCTCCCATCCGTCGCTGCATCTCGGCGTTGAGCGCCCGGAGTCCCTCTTCCGTCTCGGCGCGCTGCGCTATCTGCCGGGTAAGATCCTCGTTACTAACGCGGAGTTCCTCCGTCGCCCGGGCAAGGTCCGTAAAGAGGACGCCGTAGGGACGGATCAGTCCGGTATGGATTACCCCGAGATAGATAAGGAAAAAAGACGCCAGTTTCAGCAGATGACCCACCATATTTGCCGGGCCGTACACGCTCACGTACGCGGTAAACGCCAGTTCAGCGAGGATGGTCAGGACAAGGGATGCCGCTACCAGGCCAAACAACCGTGGGACGGTACTCGCGCGGTGCCGAATCAGGCGCCACAGCGCGGCGCCCACGATCACGATGATCACGTACTCGCCGATACGCTTAAACGGTGTCAGCCCCGTACCCTCGATGAAGCAATCGGGGAAAAGGTCGGTACCCATTACCGGAAAAATCGCGCCACCGGTAACAACGCCAACTGCCACCGTCACGACCCCTACCGGCACACGTCGCTTCAGAAAGGTGGGAGCGGCAAAAAGTGCAGCCGCCTCGAGATAGCGCGCGGCGATCCACAACTGCGTCGGTTCGTCGGCGCTGATCCCAGGGAAAACGCCCATCCCCTTGTAGCTCAGCGTATGCACCAGATCAAGTACCCCGACACCAGAATAGGCAAAACCCAGAAAGAGCAGGTAACCGTTGGTGCTAAACCGTCGCGCCGGCCACGCCGGCATTATGATCGCCCAGGCCACCGCGATACTCGCGAACTCCGATAGACCGTGAAAAAAGCAAAAGGTTCCGCTCCGCAATGATGATCGCCGCGACAAGCAGCGCGATCCCGACCACAACGCGCCACATAGCAAACCCCGAATCGCCGTCGATACGCTCGGTAGTAGTACCCATATTTCCATCGTAAGCCCGGCTGGTCACAATTAAAAGGGGAGAAGCCGTCTATCGTTCCAGAAGCTCCGTCTTCAGAGTCAACCCTAATCCGGCGCTTTCATCCTTCCGCGTCACGGTCCAGCTTTTGCGTAGAGTTCAAGCTGCACGGTGCTACATCATCGGCTGCACACATGACAGGACGATTACATACCAATTGACCTCTCTACGATTAGAGGGCACACTTTCGTCCCTATCATCGATAGGGAGTTATTGTGTCCGCCTTCCTGCTTATAACACCGCTCTTTATCGTTATGGCCCTTGGCTACGTCCTGAAACGGAGCGGCATTCTCGAAGCAAGCTTCGACTCATTTCTCATGCCGAGGCCGGCCCGGGGTGCCCTCGTGCAAAGCTCCTTTCGCGGCCACCGTCGCACTATCTACGATGCTCGGAATACTCACCTTCCCGCTCTGGGCGGTTGTTCTCGGCTCATGAGACGCTCTAGCCGACCGCAGAGCAGTTTAAACTCCTGACCGAGGAGACGTAACGAGCAGCAGTTCGTGTGCCCAATTGTGGGCATTCAATCCTGGTCGTTTTTCCCCGTCAGTCCGAGGCGGCGATCGATCGTGTCCCGGTAGCGGTGGACGTCCAGGTACTGACGGGCTACATTAAAGAGATGATACACAATGAGCTGGGAAGACGCTTGCGTGAGCGGAACATCTCGGCCCTGTCCTCGGACCGGAAACTTGATCTGAATGACCGGGAGCGTGCGGCGATTCTTGCGATGATGCCGGACCGGGGCTGGCGCAGCTTCGTGCAACGCTGGCGCCGGAGGCGGACTGTATGAACACCGGAGAAATCATCGCCCTTCTGGAATCCCGCGGTATCCCTTCGGTTGTTATCGGGGGTATCGCGATGCGCCTGCACGATAGTCCTCGGGTCACCCAGGATCTCGACCTGAGTATTGCCTCGTCCTCCAGCGATGATACCGTCCGGATACTTTACGAAAACGGGTATGTACTTGTTTCCGACGTAACGGATACGGGCGCAACGGTATGCGGAACGGTCGAATCAGCAACCGACTGGATCGGAAGATACGACCCCGGTTCACTCACCATGATCGAACGACCGCCATCGGTGGGACATACCGCGACATGTATCGTGCCCCACGACGATATTCGTGTCGAGTCTCAGGTTGATCTTCTGTACGACCTGAGCGTCCCCTTCGGCCACCTTCTCCACGAGGCGGAGATGACGATACTGTCCGGTGTACGGATCCGTTATGCGTCGGTACGACATCTCCTGCGTCTGAAGGAAGCGCGAGGGGATCGGTCGCCGGCGGACGAAGCGGATATCGCCTTCCTCAAGGCGCGCCTGTAACGAGCTGCAGGGCAGGGATCGTACGAGGTTCCGGGTGGAGGATCGTTTCTTTCGTGTCCATGGATTCGTCACGAAGGAGCA
>CAZNRF010000414.1:0-3112 GCA_964575075.1 uncultured Spirochaeta sp.
CTACTGGAAGTTCGAGCCACCTGCATGAAGCGACGGCGGGCCCAGGCGGCGGTGGCGGTGGTGCTATATGGCATCTCCCCGTTCGATCGGCTACCATTGCGGCCAACATGGCCGACGAGACGAAGATCCTCCGAGAATTGATCAGAACACTCGACAAGTTCGAAGACCTTGTGCACGAGGACGACATACGTCCCAAAGTCCTGTCCCTCGTGCCGGCCGTTGATGCCCTCAGAAGACTTGGAAAGAACATCATTCCGGAGGGCCTCCAAATGTCCGCGCGGGACCGACTATTGGCCTACTTTCAGATGTATCCACTCACTGTTCTGAACGAGAAGGAGCTTGCAGTTGTCGCCGGGATTAGCGAGTGGGCCCGACGTGTTCGAGAACTGCGAGTTCAGTTCGGCTGGAAGATTATGAGCGGCATGGCTGCCAAGGAAATGCTGTCGGAGAACGAGATCGAGCGCTCCGACATAGACCTTGGATCGATGGGAGCAAACGATTATGCGCTCCTCACCACCAAACAGGATCGTGAGGCCGCGCACCGGTGGCACCTGGCAAATCAAGTCCGTAAGCGACAGATCGCCATGAAGGATCGGATCCTGGAGTACTTCCGCAAAAACGTCGGGAAGGAGGTTACCGGCGAAGAACTGCGATACGTCGCAAAGGGGAGCGAGTGGGCCCGACGCGTGCGGGAGCTACGGACTGAAGACGGGTTCCCCATATCAACAAAGATGAGCGGGAACCCCGGCCTCGGCGTGGGAGAGTACGTCTTGGAAGAGGATCGACAGACTCCAAAGCATGACAGGAACATTCGCGAGCCGGTACGGCGTGAAGTACTAAGGCGCGATCAGTATGTATGTACGAGATGCGGCTGGAGTCATTCGGACTGGAATCGCTCCGATCCGAGGTTTCTGGAAATTCACCACGTCAGGCATCACGCACAAGGCGGGAAGTCGGAGCCGGAGAACTTGATTACCTTGTGCAATGTTTGCCACGACGAAGTTCACCGTATGGACGGATAGCGGTAACGGACATATAGTGAATTGATGGGAGGGAGCTGTGGAATCGCAAAACCGTGCGTTGCGCTTTATTGATTTGTTCGCCGGAGCCGGGGGTCTTTCCGTCGGTTTCGAGCAGCTGAGCGGTTGTCGCTTTGAAGCGGTGTGGGCGAACGACTTCAACAAGCATGCCGCGGCTACGTACACTCGCAACTTCGGGATCCACTGTCATTCAGGAGACATTGTCGATATCCTGAGCGATCCGCAGACCACTATTCCGCAGGCAGACATAGTTGTCGGGGGCCCTCCCTGCCAAGGCTTCAGTCTTCTCAACAAACTGCGCGCAGACGACCCACGGAAGAAGCTGTGGATTCCGTTCATGGAGGTGATCGATCGCTCGAATGCCCGAGTGTTCGTCATGGAAAACGTGCCTCAGCTCTTGGGATCTCTCGAACACGATGAAATCCTCGCCTGGGCCAAGGCGCGTGGTTTCAAGGTGTGGTCCGATAGACTGCTCGCTGCAGACTACGGTGTGCCGCAACTGCGGCGACGCGCAATAATCGTGGGTTCGAAGGATGCTGATCCTGCAATGTACTTCCCCCCGCTGCGTACCCACTATGATCCGCAGAAGCGGCCGGAACAACTTGTTCTATACGGAGGTGCATATTGTTCAGACGCGCAACCGTGGCAAACGGTACGCGACGCAATTGCGGATCTTCCCGCACCGATCGGGACATCCATTCGAGATGAGGAACCGCCCCTCGATCTGCACTTCGGACGAAATCCAACGGCCAAGAGCAGAGCCAGATACGAGGCAATCCCTCTGGAAGGAATGAACCGCTTCGACTTGCAGAAGAACGCCCCTGATCTGACACCTGAATGCTGGATTCGAAAGAAGAGCGGTGGAACGGATCTGTTCGGCCGACTCTGGTGGGACCGACCTGCGTTTACAATCAGAACCGAGTTCTTCAAGCCGGAAAAGGGCCGGTACCTTCATCCGGAACAACATAGGCCGATTACACACCGAGAGGCGGCTCGATTTCAGAGCTTCCCAGATGAGTTCATCTTCACGGGGAGCAAGATCGAGATCGCCAAACAAATCGGCAATGCCGTCCCTCCCGTGCTCGGCGCCGCCATAGCTAAGGCTGTTCACGCAATGTGGTTTTCTGCGACATTCAAAGAAGATGGACGTCTTTCCGGAAGAGAAACGTCGCGAGATTATGTCGCGTGTCAAGAACAAGAATACGCGTCCGGAATTGCTCGTTAGATCACTTCTCCACCGGCTTGGATATCGCTTTCGACTTCATCCAAAAGACCTTCCCGGCACTCCCGATCTGGTGTTGCCGAAGCACTGCATTGCGTTGTTTGTCCACGGCTGTCTCTGGCATGGGCACTCCTGCAATCGTGGCAACCTCCCCCAGTCCAACCGGGACTTCTGGCGAGCGAAGATCCGAAAGAACATCGAGCGCGATACGGCAGCCCGTGAAGCACTTCACCGTTTGGGATGGGAGACGCTGGTGGTCTGGACGTGCGAGACAACCAGTGTCGTGAGACTCACGGAGCTTGGACACAGACTGGTTAGGGAGATCGAATCCAAGTCGTGCAGCTCGTCGAAATCACCGCTCGACCCGGCCGATGATCGGCAAATGCAGTCTTCGTGCTGAACCCGGGAGAGACCTGCGTGTTGAAACCGAGCCTGACGCCGACCATGGAGCAGTGGAGCGCCGGGGTGACGACGGCACTTTAAGGAGGTATCCGAAACATCAGGGCCGATTGCCCTGTGGTGGGCGGTCCGTTCCCGGTGGAGGGTGTTTCACGGGCCAGGCCTGCCGCTCCCATCGTGCCTTCAGCCGCCGTTCCGGATGTCGCCTCGGCGATGATTCTTCTCTTCGCCATCGCGCTCGGGATGATCATGTCCACCACAATGGTGCTCATCGTGCTCGTTACCAGCTTCCTCGGCATGATTCTGCCCTTTGTGCTGCTTCGCGGGCGGATGAATCCCGCCGTGGCGAGCGGTCCTCTGGGCCCCACACCTCTCGCCTATCGAGTCTAATGGAATACTAACCTCACTCACGCACACTGCCTGGCGAGGAGGAAGAGACAATGAAGCAGAC
>CAZNRF010000415.1:0-3095 GCA_964575075.1 uncultured Spirochaeta sp.
CAGTAGACCGACTTGCGCTGATAATTTCAGGAGCGATTGCATCTACCTCTCCTGTGATGGTCTTGATTTTGGTCTTTGCCCATTTCATCGCAGCGAAATCCCCGTCAAGACCGTTCAAATCTTAGGAGTTTGTAGTTGATATAGGTCGTACGGAGAATAGGTTTGCGATTCAAAGAGGAACACCCATCTTCACACGACTTGTGTCCGTTTAAAGCATACTGTGGGCATGCTGTCTGCAACTTTATCACTTCGTCGTAGATCTCTTGTGGATAGACAAATTCTGGACATATGGCGCGTATGCCTTGATCCTTCTTGACCATCCAGTACTCGTCTAGTTCATCCATGCATTCATAGTCGTGATCTTTTTGAAGGAGATTCGCGATTCGCCGAAACCGCTGAGAGTCAATTTCCTTCCCCTTCACCATTAGCGAACACATAGCAACGACCCGACCTTGGGTAAACTTCGTATTGGCAATCGCAGCACAAATGCGGTCAAAAGACTCATTCGAAAACTCATTGATGGATTTAGGAAACACGATGATGTTGTAGCTCTCTTCGTCCAATTTCTTCCATGTTGAGATATCTTCATTTGCGAAATACACCTCATCTAAAGCAACGGTGTCCCAGTACCTCCAATCAATGATGTCAACACCCGTATAGCGAACCGCTACAGCTTTCTTCTTGAGCTGATGTCTAAACGCAAGATACAGCCCCCAGAGGTCCAAGCCGCAGCCGCAACCAATAGAAAGCACATTCAAGTCTTTGCCAAGAAACTTCTGTGACTTGAGATTCTTGTACATAAGGTAATATTCTGCCAAGTAGGCGGGAAAGAAACGCAGCAAGTAGTATTGCTGTATAAGACGGTCTGAATAATCAGGCTGCCCCCCACCTTCATAGGAAAAAGCCTTGCATTTGCAGAGCGATTTCTCACGCTTCACCCTGCAGGCAAAGTCCTTGTGTATGCGCTTCATTTTGGATGCAATGAATTCTTCCATACTTATCCTGCTTTTTGCTTCACCTGCATGTGGCGCATTTAAAACTTTGTTGGCGCGGAATCCAATTCCATTCATTACACATAAGGTTTTCTGACCGATGCGAACCTACTCGGCTACGTTTCGATTTGGTAGTCCATTGCCACATCGCTTTGATAAAGGGAATGCGCGCTGTCTGCAGCTAGCACCGCTTCTCTCGTCGCCTTGTCCATCAGGTCAAGCACCTTGAATCCGCCATCCACCTCGGCCACGGCGTCAATCCGACGATAATGCCCGCCGTTTTCCTCGGCGTATTTCGCCAGACCTTTCAGTTTGGGCAGCGAGTCGGCAAGGTGGTGGCTGTGAGGGTCAACGATGTCGGCGACGATGGTTCCATCATCCAAGCGCGCAAAGAAGACGAAGTCAGGGCGCAGAATCTTCGCCTCGCCATCTTCTTCATAGGTCACGCCCAGTGAATCCTGGGATGCGCGGGCCGGATTGCGATACCATGCGACCGTCTCTTCGCGCGCAAGTTCGGCCAGCAGCACCTTGCCTTCCCATGAGTTGAAGTGCTCGGGGAATAGCCCCTCTTCATCACAAAGCATGTGCCGTTCAAAGCGGGGCAAATTGGATTCAGCGCCACCGGGATCGAGTACCGTCGTTGGCTGCAACCAGGTCTTGGGGCGAGCCAAATCGACATCAAGGGGATCGGAACTCATTTCACGAATCTGGCGGTAAACATCCTGCCGCTCGTCGTTAAGGCTCTTGATCGCCACACGATGCTCCGTCAGCCACTGGGTGGTCAACTTCTCAGCCTCGGCCTCCAGGTAATCCTTGATTTCGGGAACAAGGCCCAGGGATGCAACAACGGTGTGAGCCTCGATAAGAGATTCTTCCGGATCTTCATCCTCTGACGCCTGGCTAGCCAGATGTTCACTGTAGGTTCGAGCCAAGTCTGGGGTAACAATGCGGGCTGCGCGTTTGTAGGCGTCCTCGATCACAGCGTAGTCGGCCTCTTCGATGAAATCATTGAAGGACATTTCTTTTGTAGCGACATCGGCCTTAACGGTCTTGCCTTCCACCGTAAGGACTGCCTCGCGCGCCGCCTTGATGTCGTCCGCATATGTAACCCGCGCCCCATCAAGCACGCTGTGCAGCTTAGAGTGAGCCTTCTTGCCTGCATCGACAACAAGTCCATCTGCGGCCAGTTCATGTGCCAATGCCGTAAGGCGCTTTACCGGGCGGGCTTGCCGCTTTGGCAGCGTCTGCGAAGGAAGAGAGAGCAGCTTATCCCATACCTCATCGGGGATTTCCGGATTGGGCCTCATTTCACGGGGATTGATAAGCACACGACGGCCTGGAAGTTCTTCTCCCGATTCGCCACCCGTCATCAAGCTGGTAACGACCGCCTCAACGGACGTTTTGTTGAAATGTGGCAACAGACAATCGACGGAATTCAGGCGCTCATTGCCAGGAATACGACGCGCAAGTGGCGTGCGCACCATTCGGCCAAGGAGCTGGGTGATATGTGTTTTGTCTGTTGCAGCACGAAAGGAAACCATCACTTCCGCGCGTGGACAGTCCCAGCCGGTGCTGATGGAGTCCTTTGCCACAAGGATGCGAACCCAATTCGACTCCTGCACGCGTTCTGGCGCGATGTAAGGAGCCGTGAAACGCCCAAACGTCTCCGTCTTATGTTCACCAAAAACGTTGAATACACAGCCATCAGGAAGAGCCGGGAATGCCTCGAAAATGCCATGAAGCCAATCTCCGATTTCATTGTGATCCGGCGCATTCGGCACCTGCAAAACCATCAACGGGAGAACAGGCTTGGGTTCGTCTTGCTGTTTGGCATCTCCTTCCCCGACCTTTGAAATTTCTTCCAGCTTTCCGGTTCCTCGTCGAAGCAGCACCGCAGTAAAGTCTCCGGTTTCGTCCGGTACCTCGAGGCTGATGGTGTCCTTCAGTAGACCGGATTCCTGTACAACCCTCGGGTCGACAGTCACATATGGCAGGGTTGCGCGGTCGCTCATATCCTTGATTGCTTCATTACACCGTTCGACGGTAGCCGCAATCCCCCATACAACAGGAATGCCGGGTACGCCGCACGTTCCATTGATAAGC
>CAZNRF010000416.1:0-3093 GCA_964575075.1 uncultured Spirochaeta sp.
AAACCGCTCGCCTAGCTGCTGGATACGCTCAAGGCGATACCGGCCGTAGGTGGCGCGTACTTCTCATCGTAGTGCTCGCAGAAATCGGCGAAATGGCGTTCAAATATGGTATGAAGTTCGTTGCGGCTGCGGGGAACGTACTGATTCCTCGCTGTGGTCGCAACGGAGATCGCCGTGCTCACATAATTGTATACGAGCGAAACCAGCTTTTTGCTTCAGATAGAGAAATTGTTCATTGATCGCCACATACCATGGCGCATGCACCAGACGCCTTCTCGTCGCTATGCGTACGTTCCTCGCTTTGCTGCGGTACGTCCGCTATTCGCTCCTGCGACGGCGCAGGTGATGCGGTCGTTATACGGTATCCCGGGCAGTCGTGAGTTGTTTTATTCGCATTGACGGCACAAAATGGAAGCACAATGGACAGAATAACCAAGACAATCTTGGATGATTTCATTCGCGCCAACTCGCTCGAATCTGAGGCAGAGGATTCGGCATTTGAACACTTCGTAGCCACACTTGTCGTTGGTAAACATCATACGGAATCCATTTCATCATTTGATGTCGTCACAGCAGCGGGTGGCGATACCGGAATTGATGCGCTCGGCATCATCGCCAACGGCACGTTCGTCATCAATCCAGAAGAAGTTCAAGACCTAATTGAGATCAACGGATACATAGATGTGAAGTTTGTATTTATCCAGGTGGAACGTTCCGAAGGATTTGCGACAAGCAAGATTGTCCAGTAAACTCAATCATTTTTTACCGCGCACGGGGGCGGTTCTGTTTGCGCGTCAATACGTCTATACGTCCGTACGTCGGGTTACCGTTGGTCATCCTCCGGTTCCTTGATATCTACGCCGGTGGAAAAGAAGTATTCGCCGAAGGGTATACTGGTCATATGGAGTTCCTGGCCGGTACCGGAGAATCCGGAACGCCACGTGTATGGCCGGCCTTCCGCGAAGATCCGTTTTACGATCGGCATAAAGATCGTTGTGGGATCATCGTCGGGCCAGATCTCGTTGGCCGTTTTCCCAATCGTTTCCTCCCGGGTCTTGCCGCACGATTCCAGAGCGGAGGGGTTGGCATCCATTAGGATCCACGTTTGGATCGTTCCCTCGCTATCCCGTAGAACCTTCCAGCCGAAGGTTCCAAGGGTCGGGGAACGCCCGCCTGCGGTCTTTCCCGGCTCGCATGAGTTATCGGTGCGGAAATTGTCCGAATCGACGCCTCCTTCGGCGGATCACGCCGATAATCGATCACTTGGTGCCGACAAGGGTTGTGGTGAGGAAGAACGCATGAACGTCCTCCCCCGCCCGCACGAGAATCACCGGCCGTTTTTGAGGAACCGGTTGATCTTCGGCGAATGCTATTTGCATTGGGTTCTGCGGCGTCAAAAAGAACTCCCCCTCAACGTCAACGCGAAGCCAGGGTTGCGCCGGGACCTTGTACAGCGCATCTATCGGATCCGATTGTATTTCTTCCCCCGAAAAAAGAGACCGCGAACTCGCCGTGAGGCTCTCGGGGAGATCAACACGGTGGTTGTCATCTCCCTCGACGATAAACGCGCCGCCATCGTCGACCGCGGACGTACAGATACACTCGAAACCAATGGCCCCGGTAACGGCCTCTCCGGGACGCAGTGTGTTTAGACGCAGGAGTTCCTGCTGGGTCGTCGTGACCTGATCGCGATTGGTTGCCCGCTGTTGCGCTTGGTCCGCTCTTGCCTGGTTGGCTGCGATGATCGCTTCGCCGACCGTTGCCCCCATCAAATAGCTTGAAAGACCACCTTGCGCACCGCTGCCACCGTCCGGAGTGACGCTGGCGACAAAATCCGCGTATCGATCCGGTTCAACGGCGCGATAGACCATAGCATAGCCGCCTCCCGCTGTAGGAGAAGATGTCAACTCGAGGTAGACGACGTCCTCCGGCCCGATATCGAATCGGGAGGACTCGGAGATATTCTCTACGTAGAGTTCCGCTTCAACGATACCTTGCTCGTAAAACGTGCTTTCTCGCGTTCGTATCCGGAGTTCGACAGCTGATTGACGCCCGATCCTCGTGTGTACCACCTCGCCGTCGACGTAGCGCGCGATCGGCGCGTCGGGATCCAAGCCGACCGAGAAATACTTCTGCTCGTAATCGTAACCCATCATGCTGAGACAACCGCCGAGAACGAATACGAGAAGTGTTATCGCTGAACCTTTTAAGATAGTTGCGGTGGGTACGATAGAGGAATAATTTCTGTTCTCGGTCTTCGTGAATCCAAGATCGTTGTTCTCTCTCATCTGCTACCTCCTTGTATTCCGGGCATTAACGCCGCCCGCGCTCGTCCTTCCCGACGGTTACCTACATCAGGCAACAAGCAATTCGCGTGCCGGCGATAACACTAACTGCATTTAATAAATAAACTCAAATAAATTATATAAAATATGAGATGGTATAGACCGTTGGACCGCGATCGATATATTTCGCCGACCGTAGTTCATAGCGTGAAACATACAGTTGAGACGACACTCCACATTTCGTGTAGAAGAGCCCTCTGACACGGAGGAGTTTCGCTTCGCCTTCCGCAATCGCCCGGGTTATACAAGAGCTATGATCAATAGAACACTTGGAAGTACAGGACTCGAAGTAAGCGTTGTTGGCGTCGGTACCTGGCAATTTGGTGGAGAGTGGGGTGTCGATTTTAGCCCCGCCGATGTTGATGCGATCCTCGGGACGGCGAAGGACGAGGGGATCAACCTCATCGACACCGCCGAGTGCTACGGTGACCGCCTCTCAGAGGAGTTGATTGGGAAGCGGACGCAGCGCGAGCGCGACCGATGGATCATCGCGACCAAGTTTGGCCACCACTTTCACGCCGATCGTGATAGATCCGGCGATTGGAGCCCCCTTGAGATCCGCACACGCCACTGGACGGGGGCGGAAATGCGGACGCAACTCGAAGCGTCATTGAAGGCACTGAAAACCGACTACATAGATCTCCTCCAGTTTCACAGCCCCACCGACGACGAGTTTATCAACGAAGAGCTCTGGGAGGCGTTGGCCGAGGTAAAGCGGGAAGGGAAAGTACGCCATATCGGTCTTTCC
>CAZNRF010000417.1:0-3092 GCA_964575075.1 uncultured Spirochaeta sp.
GTGAGTGAACGACGGAGACGAGAAGTGCGGTGGCGAGATCGGCGTCCTCGGCGATCACGGCGACACGGTCCCCGGGGTGGATGCCGCCGGTCATCTCGTCGAGGGCGTGGAACCCGTAGCGGTATGTGGAGGACGATCGGCGATGGTAGGTGTTCTCGATGCGGCTTGCCGCGCCTTTCACGAGTTCGGATAAGGGGGTAAACGTGCCGGGTTGGTCTTTCACAATTCGGAGTATCGGGCGGGGGGTGTGACAGAGAATGTCGCTGCAACGCCAAGATTCGAATCCCGGGATCGCACTGATTCGCCGCTTACAGGTTTTCTGCAAACGACCACTGCCGTTCTTTGTCAGAAAAGGTCATGGCGAACGTCTGAGTCGGCTTGTCCAGCTCACACCAGACCGAGAGTGTTCCTGGATAATAGACGTTGCCATCATTCTCAACTTGAAACCAGTCTCCTTCACGATGCAGAAGGAAGAGGTTGTCAATATGGCTAAACATATCAGGCATGCACGTCAGATCACTGGGCGTGGGGGAAGTACCGTCACTGCGCCGCTGGGATTGGGACAGTGCCACGATATCTACCCCGGTACTACGGGTGATCCGCTGCAATAACTGGAGTCGTGAAGTGTATTCCCGTGAGGAAATTCCAGGAGTCGCCGGTGACACCAACAGCCCGAGATAATCGATGAAGAGGAGATCGATAGCGAATCGATTCACGAACCACGAGAGCATCGCTTCAGTTTCCTGAGCGTTATGAGATTCCGGTGTTGCAACGTAGAGGTGGTGGCTTGTATCCGACTGGGGATCGACGTATCGCCGAACCTTCAAATGGTAGCGGTTTCTCTCGTGGGAGATATCCCTCGCGCGGTCTCCGCGGAGAAACTGCCTCTTTGTACGAGAAGCGGGACTTTCTTCCAGATAAAGGAACCCACCTGCTCGTTTGCTCTGAATCGCTTCGTACACTCCCGTTCCCAACGACAGGGACGTCTTGCAAACGCTCGGACGGCTCGCAAGAACGGAGAGACTCGGACCTTCTTTGAGACAAGACATGGTGTTTATTGTTGGTAAGTGCAATGAAAGTCTTTGTTGCGTCATCGTGTACCTCTCTTGTTTACGAGGTTACTGTGGAGGAGACGACGTGGAATGTCGTTGGCCGGTCAATATTCCCGACGGTCCGACGCGGTCATGACGATTTTCTGGTTCCGGCGAAAGAGAACGTAACTGATCCCTGCGGACAGGACGTGGACGGCGGACGCGACAAACACGAGGAGTCTGAAGTGTTCGACAACGGGTGTGGGGCGCACGAGTATCGTCCCAACCGCAGCGACGAAGACCAGCGCAGTTCCAGCGGCAAGGTAACGGAACCAGGTGATAAGCGTGACCGAACGGACCAGGCGGGCGTACAAGCGCGGTTCATCGCGTTCATCGATATTGAGGCGGTACCCGGCCTCCCGTGAGGATGTGCGATCGTCCGCACCGTCACGGAAGAACCGCGTTAATGCGTGAGAGGTTTTCCATAGCTGGGTGAGGACGAACTGCGAAGCGATGGAGACGGAGATATAGATTGCGATTCCCGGAAGGATCGCGATGAGTGATTCGTTCATATGGTCATTTTCTATTGAGGTAGACGACGCAGAATGTCGCGGGGTGGGAGAGAAAATCGAAGGCATGGAAGATCAAACCTATTCTGAAGAGAGTCTTGTCGCCGCCCATAAGCACACCGCTCACAACGAAGCGGAGCTTCGCAGGAGCGAGCGATGCGTATGTATGTACTGCGGGAGCACGGTGATCGCAGCCGAGCTCGATCGACCGGGGCTGCCTGCCGATGCGGATGAGCAGTACTGGCCCGACGGTAACTGGGTTGCCGATGCAGATCCCGGCAACCGCAGCGCTGCCTGCCCTAAATGCCGGATCGATGCGCTGATCGGGGACGCCTCGGGTTATCCGATCACTGACCGCACGTTTCAGATCGAGTTTGGGAAGCGATGGTGGGGAGAGACGCCGATTACACGGGGAGACGACCCGGACAGCACCGAGGTTGTTCGGGTTGAAGTTGAGTAGCCGCGTGCCTCCCTACGACAGTTTGTGTCGTCGCCGGCCGGGTATTGTCCCTATACACAGGAGGCGACTATGTCGGAAAATATTAACGAGATCGAAAAACTCGCGGAACTCCGCGACAAGGGGATTTTAACGGACGAGGAGTTTCAGCAGAAAAAGACGAGACTCCTTTCTGAGGACGGCGTGACCGGTGGTGCCGACACTGATGGTCGAGAGGTATCACCGAAAAGTGATGCGGTTACCGCTTGGACAAAGAAAGCGTTCTGGGGGTACATCCTTCTGTCAGCGCTGATTCCGATAGTGGGACTGATCATTGGAATTGTAGCAATGACAAAAGGCGGAAAAAAGGTCAGACAGGGCCTTGTGCTCGTGATCGTGTCTGTTGGGGTCGCTTCTTTGTACCTTGCCGCCGTCGGCGGTGGGGATTCGTCTCAATCGGAGGTCGTTCAAATGGTCAGAGAGGGCATCCTTGAAGACTATCCGGCACAGACCCTCGGCGACGCAGTTGATAGTTTTTTCCGGAACCCACGATGGGACCACATTCGTGGAGAAGACGGCAACGATTACGTCAACATCACCGGGAAAGCGTCGTTTATGGATTCCACTGTCGACATGCTGTTGCAGTACCGGGTTGACCGCGAAAGCGGCGTTTTCGAGCTCCAGGCGTTCGAAATGAACGACGTGCCGCAGAACATGATCATGTACAACGGGCTGCTTTCGGCGATGTATGAGTGAGAATTTCGTTCCGTCCGGGGTCCCCGGACGGAACGAATGAAGCTAATGAAGCGCTGCACACTTCCGCTGGGTTCCCTCTACCGACAGTAGTTTCAGCCAACCTCTACCACATGCACATAGTGTCGCCTGCGAATACGCCGGGCCTTGGTCAATCCATCGACGAGCGACTCCGGTCTTTCGCTGTGGGCTGCGGCTGCGGCGTTGCGGAACCCTGGGGTTCAACCTTCAGTATTCTCTTCTACAAGAAACTCCCGCTGCTCCGGCGTCTCCGGATACGACCCGACCGCTTTGATTTCAGCG
>CAZNRF010000418.1:0-3089 GCA_964575075.1 uncultured Spirochaeta sp.
ACGAAGAGATGCTGGTAACCCTGCGGAATACGTTGGGCTGGGTTATCATCGTCCCCTTCGTTTCGGTGGCATTAGGACTGGTGATCGCCGTAATGGCGGACCGGCTCTCCGAACGCTGGGAAAAGGTCAACAAGTCTTTGGTCTTCCTTCCGATGGCGATCTCCTTTGTCGGCGCCTCGGTGATCTGGCGGTTTATCTACGCCTATCAGCCCGCCGGTGATGCGCAGATTGGTCTACTCAATGCAGTAGTTGTGGGCCTCGGGGGAGACCCCCGGGCATGGTGGACGGTAGAACCGTGGAACAACTTCTTCCTGATTTTCATCATGATTTGGCTCCAGACCGGGTTTGCCATGGTAATCCTCTCTGCTGCAGTGAAAGGGGTACCTCGGGATCTCTTAGACGCCGCCCGGGTGGACGGTGCCGGCGAGATACGCTCGTTTTTCTATGTGACCGTTCCCTACATCGGTGGAACAATTCTCACCGTTCTCACGACGATCCTGTTTCTCGTGTTGAAAATCTTCGACATCGTGTGGGTCATGACCAGCGGAGACTACGGCACCCATATCGTAGCGTCGCGATTCTACGAGGAGACGTTTGTGTTCCGCAACTTCGGGCGCGGGAGTACCCTGGCGGTTATCCTGTTGATCTTCGTGGTGCCGTTTATGGTACGGAACATTCGGCAAATGAATGAAAACAGGAGCTAATCATGAGTAGCGCACAAGATTTACAACGAACACTACGCCCGACGATCGGTGATCGACTGCGGCAACTGCCTGGGAAGGCGCCGATGCGGCTTTTCCTTCTGGCGATAGTACTCCTTTGGACGCTTCCCACAGCAGGGCTCCTGGTGAGTTCGTTTCGCGGCCAACAGGCGATCGCCAATTCCGGCTGGTGGACGGCAATCGGCTCTTTTACTGACTGGGGGCAGTGGACGATTGAGAACTACCAGCGTGTTGCGCTGGCGGACAACATGAACGGGGCGTTTCTCAACAGCGTTCTCGTTACGCTCCCGGCAACGGTGATTCCCATCACGATCGCCGCCTTCATGGCATACGGTATCGCTTGGATGAACTTTCCGGGGCGGAGACTGCTCTTTGTCTTGGTAGTGGGTTTGTTGGTGGTGCCGCTGCAGACGGCGTTTATTCCGGTACTGCGGGTGTACACCCGTCTGCAACTGAACGGGACGTTTATCGGAATGTGGCTGGCCCACACCGGCTTCGGTCTCCCTTTGGCTACGTATATTCTCTACGGGTACGTCTCCGGGATTCCCAAGTCGATTATTGAGTCCGCCTACGCCGATGGCGCCCGACCGTGGATGCTGTTTACCCGGCTGGTGCTGCCGCTATCGGTACCGGCGATCGCCTCATTTGCGATTTTTCAGTTTCTCTGGGTCTGGAACGACCTCCTGGTAGCGCTGGTATTCCTGGGAACGGAGACCCCTCTCGTAACGACCAAGCTGGCGGAACTGGTGGGATCTCGCGGGCAGGACTGGCACGTACTCACCGCCGGGGCGTTTATGACGATGATCATGCCGTTGATCGTCTTCTTTTCGCTTCAGCGATACTTCGTTCGCGGTATGATGGCCGGCTCAGTCAAAGGATAGTACGCTGTACGCTTGATATTCCTCTTCTGGCATGGATCCCCCTGCCAGAAGAGTGAGACGGAGGAAGAGGCGGACCACATGTACCATCCTGATTGGCCCTTTGCGGTAGACCTGGCGGTATTTATCCTGTCCGGCGTGATGGTGGCCGTAATTGGTGTCCGTCTCACTCGCTATACCGCCAGGATTGCTCGCCGCACTGGTCTGGGCCAGGCACTGACGGGGGCACTATTTCTCGGGGCCAGCACCTCACTCTCCGGCATTATCACCTCTCTAACAGCGGCGGCCCAGGGGCACCCGGAACTTGCCGCAAGTAATGCAGTCGGCGGTATCGCCGCGCAGACGATGTTTCTCGCCGTGGCAGACCGCCGCTACCGGGCGGCAAATCTCGAGCACGCTGCTGCCTCTGATGAAAACATGCTTCAGGGTGCGCTGCTTATCGCACTACTTGCTGGGGCGCTATTGGCCGCGTTCTCACCGGAGGTGACGGCGTTTGGAGTTCACCCTGTGACTCCGGCGCTCTTTCTTGCCTATATCTTTGGGCAGCGTATGGTGAATACCGCCAAAGGGCAGGAGATGTGGCAGCCGCGAGTAACGGAGCAAACCTACCTGGAGGAGGAAGCAGCCCCTGCTACACAAGGGAAAAACACCGCGGAACCAAAGATGCTGTTATGGGTACAATTCATCTCCGCGGCAGGAATTATTGGGATCCTCGGGTATGTCCTTGCCAAATCCGGCGTTCAGATCGCCGAGGTTACCGGAATGAATGAAACCACCCTGGGTGGATTGTTCACGGCGGTAGTTACCTCGTTTCCGGAGCTGATCACAACGATTGCCGCGGTGAAAATCGGGGCGCTCACCCTCGCGGTAAGCGGCATCATGGGGGGCAACGCCTTCGATGTGATATTTTTAGGTGTCTCCGATGTGGCCTATCGAGGCGGGTCGGTGTATCACGCCATGGGGGAACGCCCGGTGTTCCTGATAATGCTGACAATTCTTCTCACAAGCATTTTGCTTCTCGGCCTGATTCGCCGGGAGAAGCACGGCATTGGCAACATCGGTTTCGAGAGCTTCCTGCTCTTCCTTGTGTACTTTGGAGGTTTCCTCATTATTGTTACATCCATGAACTGACGCGTCGCCACCCTTTGATTCTTTCCGGGAGTTCGGTAGCATAGCCGGTATGCAAGCGGGATCTTCAAGCTCCCTGGTGTGGAGAATCTTCGTGTTGGACAAGCCGTGATGGAGATACGCCGAAGCAACACGATCATCTACTGTGAATGCTGGCGCGAGACGGTGGCGTTTTACCGCGACGTCCTCGAGCTCTCCCCGACGATGGAGCACGACTGGTTTGTCGAGTTTCGGCTCACCGAAACGGCGATGCTGAGTGTCGCCGACACATCTCGCGCAAGGATCGACACCTCCCGCGGTGAGGGCGTGACGATCAGTCTGCGCGTGGACGACGTGGATCAGGCTCGGGCCGCGCTGGAAG
>CAZNRF010000419.1:0-3071 GCA_964575075.1 uncultured Spirochaeta sp.
GATGGTTGTTCCCGGAGGCGCCGGGGATTAAGGGCGAGTCGAAGTGATGGCTTGTCCCATGGGCGGACGTTGCGTATCGGTTGCGGTACCGGAGGGGTGAGCCGTGGTGACGACCAAGCGGCGAGGGTATCTATTGCGCTCCGTCAAGCGAGTCAACGTGGGTCGCCTTCGGGACCACAAACAAACGCTACAAACAGTTTCATGTACTCAACCGCCTCGCCGCGCTTCTGTGCGATGACGCGGGGGCGTTCCGGGTGTTGCATTGGTGCGTGAGTCAATATGGTGGAGATGCCGATCGCATTTATGAGGGTGCAGAGGGAAAACGATGAACGATAATGATGAGATATTCCAGAAATACCTACGAAGACGTGTGAGTGAGGCGATGATCAATTCGGCGTTTACCGGGAAGAGCGAGTCGTTCGTGATTGAGGATCTGCGGTATACCGTCGATGGGAAGATGCAGATCACTGCGGAGGTACTGAGCCCCGAGGAGATCGCTGAAGAGCTCAACAAGCCGTTTGATCCGCCGATGTTGAGAGGTGATACGTAATGCCGAGAAAGCGTCTCGAGATCGCAGATCATCCACACCGAGAAGAGATCCTGGAAGCGATCATCAAAGGGGAGACGTATCGAAGCATACAAGCACAATACAAAATAAGTGCGTCGAAGATTTCGAAGCTGGTGCGTGAGGAGCTGGGGCATAAGATCGCCGCTGCCGGCAAGGCGAAAGATATCATGGACGGCACATTCCTGGTTGAGACTGCGGGGATGGCGGCGGATAGTCTTCGCAAAATGCTACTGGCGTGTAATCAGTATTTGGCCGATCCCGATGATCCAGACGCATTCACAGTGGGCCCCCGGGCGGAAGAGGTAGATATCGTGATAGAGGTGCGGGACCATGATGGCAAAGTCATAGAGAACCGCCGGGAGACTCTGCAGCGGCTCTTGGACGAGGTGCAGGTGAATATATCAGGTGAAGTGGTCGAGGTAAAATTCCGGCATGACGATCCACGAAGACTGGTAGTGCAGACCGCGGATGCGGTGAATCGACAGCTGGCGGTGGTTGCGAAAATATCGGCGCAGGCTATGGGCGTGAAGGTGGATCACGAAGAACGGCGCCGGATTGTCGAGTCTGAGCTGTGGCGGGAGATGAGTCGGATAGTGGTACGTGCTACGTCACAGTGCCCGCAAGCGAGAGAGGAGGTACAGCATGAGTTTGAACGCCTTCGAAATCGTTATGCCGGCGATTGATCCCGCAGCATACCTGGAGTCGATCGGCCTCCCCCCGTACGATTGGCAGCGAGAGGCCCTGGATCCAACAATCGATCGGCTGCTGCTCCTGTGTGCGAGACAGAGTGGTAAGAGCACGATCGTAGCCGGGAAGGTAGGGTGGAAGACGAAGTACCGGACAAGAAGCGAGAATCTGATCGTGTGTCCGGCGAAAGATCAAAGCAAGCTGGTAATGCAGAAGTTCGAGGAATTCATTGATGCAGATCCTGAGATCCCGGTTTCGGATTCCGATTCGGTATTCGAAAAATACTGGGGCAGCACGAAAAACCGTGTTCTCGCATTACCAGGATCAGAGCGCTCGGTCCGTGGGTATTCGGATCCGGAGACGATCATTGCGGATGAAGCGAGTCGAATCCTGGACAGTACATACCGTGCATTCCGACCATGGATGACTGGCGGTAAGTCCGAGATGATCGCAATGACAACACCATTCGGGAAGCGGGGGTGGTTCTATGAAGCGTGGGAGAAGAGCTCCCGGTGGAGGAAGATTTTGGTGCGAGTTGCCTGGGAGCCGTATAACGGGCGACTGGTGCCGGCGATGCCCGAAGATGAGTACCGCGATTACTGGCGGGAGCGCGGGGTGTCAGCGTACTACTCGCCACGGCATACGAAAGAGTGGCTCCAGGAGGAGCTTTCTGAGATTGGAGAGTGGTCGTTTCGGCAGGAATACTGCTGCGAATTTATGGATACGAATGACGCGTGGTTTACACACGAGATGATCATGGATGCGCTGGTAGATGGGGACCCGATCGAGAATGACAGCGATATCTATGTCGAAGGTGAGGCGATAACGGTATGAGGTTTTTACTTGGGGTTGACCTGGGGCAGCAATCGGACCCGACAGCCATTGTCTTGACGGAGCACGAGCGGAGTGTAATCAACCCGAACATAGCAGATACGCCGGAGTGGGAGCGGCGGCCGAAGAAGATTCGCAACACGTACACCACCAGGATGATCGAGAGACACCCACTGGGAACGCCGTATACCGAGGTAGTTGAGCGGGTTAAGACGATTATGAACATTCCTAAGATCGTAGGCGAAACACAGCTGATTGTTGACGCGACAGGCGTCGGGCTCCCGGTGATCGATATGATGCGGCAAGCAGGGCTTTCTCCGGTTGGGATCTGGATAACGCCAGGGGAGTCGGTGTCCAGGGTCGACTACGGGTACAAGGTACCGAAACGAGATATTGCGACCGCATTGCAGATCGTGTATCAGAGTCGACGCATCGGCATTGTGAAATCGTTGGAGCTGACGCCGGTCCTGGTGAATGAGCTTCAAAATTTCCGGGTGAAGATCAAGGAAAGCACTGGCCATGATCAGTATGAGGCGTGGCGCAGCGGTCAGCATGATGACATCGTGCTAGCACAGGGGATCTTGATCTGGTATGCGGAGAAGGTATTCCCCCAGGGGACCGCCTGGGATGAACATGAAGCGAATGTAGCGCCGGACTGGAATCCGCTACTGATATAGGCGGATTTCTCTTGATTGTTGCCGCTAATGTGATAGAATTTGATAGGGGAAACGGAATGAAGTCCATTCAAGAAATCAGAGAGTTCGCGCTACCATATGCGATGTTTGCCATTGGCATGGTATTTGGTGCAACGCGGATCGCCGGGGTGCTCATCGGGATACCGATTCATGAATTAGGGCATGTTCTTGCAGCTTTTCTCACCGGAGGGTACGGAGCCTGGAATATTGCCGAATGGAATGAGGCGGTGACATATGGCGGGCATCGAACGACCATTCTTGCCGGCGGCGTATTTTTTGTGTTGATCGTG